>NZ_CP135000.1:300000-412898 GCF_039376655.1 Buchnera aphidicola (Pseudoregma panicola)
CCATAACTATATTTGTTTTTTTTTAATATATTTAAATCATTTGTAAATTGATTTTGTAAATATTCTTTTCTATCTTTTCCTGAAATAAAAGTTATAGAAATATTTTTTAAATTCATTAATATTGGTTTAGTATGATAAAAAAGTTTATTAAAATAATATGAAAAAAAATTTTTTTCCAAAAAAAATCCTTAAAAAAATATATTTATTTTATTTTTAATAAAAAAAATATAAAAAATACTTTTAAAATAAAATAATTTATATAAAAATATTTTTATACATTATTAAAAAAATTAAAATTAATTATATCATATACAAAAAGTATATAATAGGAAAATTATGGAAATATTAAAAATAGAAAATAAAATAAAAAGAATAAAAAAAAAAATAAAAATTTAAAAAATATAATAAAATATTATGAAGAAGAAAAAAAATTAAATAATATAAAACATAATTTAAAAAAAGAAAAAATATGGAAAAATACTAAATTAATGTTGAAGTTAAAAAAAAATAAAAAAAAAATAGAAAATAAAATTAATCCTATAAAAAAAAATTTTATAAAAATAAAATATCTTATAGATCTAATAAAACTTTCAAAACAATTAAAAAGCTATGAAATATTAAAAGATATAAATAAAGAAATAAAAGAAATAGAAAAAGTAACAAAAGAAATAGAATTTTATAAAATGTTTTATAAAAAATATGATAGATTAAATTGTTATTTAGATCTTCAATCAGGATCTGGAGGAATAGAATCACAAGATTGGACAAATATGTTATTAAAAATGTATTTAAAATGGGCTCAAAAAAAAAATTTTAAAACTAAAATAATATCAGAATCAAGAGGAGAAATAGCTGGAATAAAATCTTCTACTGTTCATATATCAGGAAATTTTGCATTTGGTTGGTTTAGAACAGAAACTGGAATACATAGATTAGTTAGAAAAAGTCCATTTAATTCTACAGGAAAAAGACATACATCTTTTGCTTCTATATACGTATATCCAGAAATAAAAAAAAAAATAAAATCAAGAATATCATATTCTGATATTAAAATAGATGTATACAGATCCTCTGGAGCAGGAGGTCAACATGTTAACAAAACAGAATCTGCTGTTAGAATAACTCATATACCAACAAATTTAGTTACACAATGTCAAAATTATAGATCACAGCATAAAAACAAAGAAAAAGCAATAAAACAAATGGAATGTAAATTATATAATTTAGAAATAGAGAACAACAAAAAGAAAAAAAAAAAAATAGAAGAAAAAAAATCTAAAATTACTTGGAGTAAACAAATTAGATCTTATATTTTAGACATTTCTAAAGTAAAAGATATTAGAACAGGAATAGAAACAAATGATATACAATCAGTACTAAATGGAAATTTAGAAAAATTCATAAAAAAAACTTTAAAATTAGGAATTTAAAAATGATAAAAGAAAAAAAAAATATACAAATGTTAGAAATAAAAAAAAATAATATAAAATATATAAAAAAATATAATTTTATTTATCCAAATAATTTTCATCCAAACACTACATGCAAAAAAATAATAAAAAGATATAAAAATAAAGAAAAAAAAAATATAAAAAATGAAAAAATAAAAATATCTGGAAGAATAATTAAAATTAGAATTATGGGAAAAGCATCTTTTTGTGAAATAAAAGACATGAGTGGTAAAATTCAATTATATATTTCACAAAAATATATAAAAAAAAAATTTTATAAAAATCATTTTAAAAAATGGAACATAGGAGACATAATAGGAATATATGGAACAGTTTTTGAAACTAAAACAAAAGAAATAACAATAAAATGTAAAAAATTAAAACTATTAAATAAAACACTAAGACCAATTCCTAATAGTTTTTATGGTTTATTAGACAAAGAAAAATGTTATAGAAACAGATATTTAGATCTAATAACTAATAAAAAATCTATAAAAAAATTTTTAATAAGATCTAAAATAATATTCTTAATAAGAAATTTTTTTTATAAAAAAAAATTTATAGAAGTAGAAACTCCAATAATTCAAAATATACCAGGAGGAGCTTCAGCTAAACCATTTATAACACATCATAATAAACTTAAAAAAAAAATGTATTTAAGAATATCTCCAGAATTATATTTAAAAAAACTTATTATAGGAGGTTTTGAAAAAATATTTGAAATAAGTAAAAACTTTAGAAACGAAGGAATATCAAATAAACATAATCCTGAATTTACTATGATAGAAGCATATTCAGCATATTCTAACTATAAATATATGATGAAATTAATAGAAAAACTATTTAAATATATATTTAAAAAAATAAAAATAAAAAATTCTATTATATACAATAATAAAAAAATAATTTTTAAAAAAAAATTTAATAAGATGACAATTACAAAAGCAATTTTAAAATTTAATAAAGATATAAAAGCTAATGATATTAAAAAAATAAAAAATATAAAAAAAATAGCAATAAATAAAAAAATAAAAATAAAAAAATATTACAATATAGACAAAATAATAATAAAAATATTTGAACATACTGTAGAAAAAAATATTATACAACCTACATTTATTACTAATTATCCTGTAGAAACATCACCATTAGCTAGAAGAAAAAAAAATTCTAAAAATTTAACTGAAAGATTTGAATTATTTATATCTGGAATGGAAATTAGCAATGGATTTTCAGAATTAAATGATCCTATAGATCAAAAAAAAAGATTTAAAAAACAAATTAAAGAAAAAAATACAAGTAAAAATTTTTATGATAAAGAATATATAAAAGCATTAGAATATGGATTACCTCCTACTTCTGGAATTGGTATTGGAATAGATAGATTAATAATGTTATTAACAAATTCTAAAAATATTAGAGATATAATTTTTTTCCCATCTTTAAAAAATTAAAAATTATTTAAAAAATAAAAATTAAAAAATAGAGACAAATAAAAAAATGAAAAAAAAAATGTGTAAAAAAAATATATTTTATGCAATAAAAAAAATTATAAAAAAAAACACAGAACCTTTTTGGATATATGAAGAAAGAACTATTTTAAAACAAATAAAAAAATTAAAAAAATTTGATGTAATAAGATATGCACAAAAATCTTGTTCCAATATAAACATATTAAAAATAATGAAAAAAAATAATTTAAAAATAGATGCTATTTCATTAGGAGAAATAGAAAGAGCTATAGAATCTGGTTTTTCAGCAAAAAATGATGAAATAGTTTTTACTTCAGATATATTTGAAAAAAAAACTTTATTAAAAATAAAAAAATTAAATATTACTGTAAACATAGGATCTACAGATATGATAAAGCAAATAGGGAAAATTTCTCCAGGACATAAAATATGGTTAAGAATAAATCCTAAATTTGGATATGGACATAGTAAAAAAACTAATACAGGAGGAGAAAATAGTAAACATGGTATATGGAATATAAATGATGCAATTAAAAAGGTTAAAAAATATAGGTTAAAACTATTAGGATTTCATATACATGCTGGGTCAGGAATAAATTTAAACAATTTAAAAAAAATATGCAAATATATGAAAAAAAAAATAATAAAAATAAATAAAAAAATAAATATAATATCTTCAGGAGGAGGAATATCAGTTCCATATAAGAAAACTGAAAAAAAAATAAATATAAAAAAATATATTAAAAAATGGATAAAAGCAAAAAAAGAAGTAGAAAAACATATAAATAAAAAAATTATATTGGAAACAGAACCTGGAAGATTTTTAATGGCAAAATCAGGATTTTTAATATCTGAAGTTAGAGCAATTAAAAAAACTAGAAAGTATAAATTTATATTAGTAAATGTTGGATTTAATGATCTAATAAGACCAGTTATGTATGGAAGTTATCATAAAATATCTATAATAAAAAAAAATAATAAAAAAATAGATTTTAAAAAAACTGAAAAAGTTGTAATATCAGGACCATTATGCGAATCTGGAGACATTTTTACTGTTAAAAAAAATGGAGACATAGAAACAAGAGATTTACCAAAAATTTCTATTGGAGATAATTTATTATTTCATGATGTAGGAGCATATGGATCTTCTATGTCATCTAATTATAATAGTAGACCATTTATAAAAGAATTTTTATTAACAAAAAAAAATAAAATTAAAATGATACGAAAAAGTCAAAAAATAAAAGATTTAATAAAACTAGAAAAAATTAAATAAAAATATATTATAAAAATGTACAAAATTTTTATATTAAAATATAAAATTTATAAAATAAAAACAATAAAAATTTAAACAAAACCATTAAATATAAAATAAAAATATGAAAAAAATATATATAAAAACATGGGGATGTCAAATGAACGAATATGATTCGTTTATTATAAAAAACATTCTAGAGAAAAAAATAAATTGTAAGAATACAACAGAATATAAAAAAGCAGACATATTAATATTAAATACATGTTCAATAAGAGAAAAATCTCAAGAAAAATTGTTTCATCAATTAGGAAGATGGAAGACATTAAAAAAAAAAAATCCCAAAATAATAATAGCGGTTGGTGGATGCGTCGCAAATCAAGAAGAAAAAAAAATATACAAAAGAGCTCCTTATGTAGATATTATATTTGGAACTCAAACAATACATAAATTACCAAAAATGATATATGAAAAAAAAAAAAATAAAAATGTACTAATAAATACACAATTAAAAACAGTAAAAAAATTTAATGTAAATACATTTTATAAGCAAAAAAATTTAAGTGCATATATAACCATAATGGAGGGATGTAATAAAAAATGTACTTTCTGTATAGTTCCTAACACTAGAGGAAAAGAAATAAGTAGATCTCATAAAGATATAATATTAGAAATAAAAAATATGGTAAAAAATAATATAAAAGAAATCACTCTATTAGGACAGAATGTAAACTCTTATTTTTATAAAAATAAAATTTATACATATACATTTTCAAAATTATTATATAAAATTTCTGAAATAGATGAAATTAAAAGAATAAGATTTATTACAAGCCATCCTAAAGATTTTAGTAATAAAATTATAGATTCATATAAAAAAATACCTAAATTAGTAGATTTTTTACATTTACCTATACAAAGTGGTTCAAACAAAATTTTAAAATTAATGAAAAGAGGATATAATGTAGAAAGATATAAAAAAATTATAAAAAAAATATTAAAAATAAGACCAAATATGAAAATAAGTTCAGATTTTATAATAGGATTTCCTGGAGAAACTAAAAAAGATTTTGAAAAAACATTAAAAATAATATCTGAAATAAATTTTGATAATAGTTTTAGTTTTATATATTCTAAAAGACCTAATACTATTGCAAGTACAATGTTAGACAATGTTACATTACAAGAAAAAAAAGAAAGATTATATAAAATACAAAAAATTCTTTTATATAAAAAAAATCAATGGAATAGAAGAACTATAGGCACAATACAAAATATATTAGTTCATAAAAAACATGAAAAATTATCAAAAAAACTAATAGGAACTACAGAAAATAACAGAACAGTATGTTTTAGTGGTTCTGAAAACAAAATAGGAAAAATAGTAAAAGTAGAAATTACAAAAATGAAGAAAAAATATTTTGAAGGAAAAATGGTAGATTAAAAATATTTATAAAAAAAATTTTTTTAATTAAAAACAATATAAAAAATTTGGAAAAATAATGTCTATAATAAAAATAAATATTAAAAAAAAATATAAAGCAAAACATTTTTATCCTAAAAAGAAAAAAATACTAACATGGTTAAAGTCAATATTTAAAAAAAAAGTAGAACTAAATATTGTTATGATAAAAAAAAGTGAAATGAAAAAACTTAATTTTAAATATAAAGATAAAAATTATCCAACTAATATATTAACATTTGCATACAAAAAAACACATTGTTTAAAAAACAATTTTATAGGAGAAATAATAATTTGTAATCAAATTATATATGAAGAATCATTACAAAAAAAAAAAACATTACTTTCTTATTGGGCTAGCATTATAATACATGGAGCGTTGCATTTACTTTATAACAATAATTCAAAAAATTTAAAAATTAAAAAATTAGAAAAAAAAATAATGTATAAATTAGGATATAAAAATTTTTATTAAATAATTATTACCAATAACATTTTATATTTTATTAATATATAATATATAAAAAAATGTTTTATTATAAAATAAAATAATAAAATGAATTATAAAGAAAAAAATAAAGAAAAAAAAAATAAAAAAGGATTTCTAAACATTTTTAGAAAGCAACTATTTTATGAAGAACCTAAAAATAGAGATGAACTAATATTATTAATAAAAAATTTTGAAAAAAATTCATTAATAAGTAAAAATACTAGAAATATATTAGAAAAAGTAATTCAAACAACAAAAAAAAGAGTAAAAGAAGTAATGGTTCCAAAATTACAAATGGTAACTATAAAATCAGAAAATAATTTATATGAATGTTTAGAAATAATATTTAAGTCTTATCATTCAAAATTTCCAGTTATTAATAAAAAAAAAAAAATAAAAGGATTTGTTACAATTAAAGATTTTATACCTTTCATAAAAAATAAAAAAAAAAGATTTTCTATAAAAAAAATATTAAAGCCTTTAATAATAATACCAGAAAGTAAATATGTAGATATAGCTCTATATGAACTTAAATCTAAAAAACTGCATATGGCAATAGTAATAGATGAATTTGGAACAGTATCTGGATTAATTACAATAAAAGACATATTAAAACTTATAATAGGAGAAATAAAATACAAATTTAATAATATTAATAAATCTAACATAATAAAAAAAAAAAATAAAAATTTTATAGTAAAAGGACTAACAAAAATTTCAGATTTTAACTCATATTTTAAAACTAATTTTAAAGATTCAGAAGTAGATACAATTGGAGGGTTAATATTAAAATATTTTGGAAAATTACCAAAAATAGGAGAAAAAATTCAAACAAAAAACTTCTATTTTAAAATAATAGAAACAAATAGTATAAGAATAATTAAAATGAAGATAAAAAAAATAAAAAATTAAAAAAATAAAAATTATTTTTTAAAAGAGATAAAAATATATGATAAAACAATATGATCATAAAAAAATAGAAAATAGTGTTCAAAAATATTGGAAAAAAAAAAAATATTTTAAAGTCTGCACAGATAAAAAAAGAAAAAAATATTATTGTTTATCTATGTTTCCATATCCATCAGGAAATTTGCATATGGGTCATATTAGAAATTATACAATAAGCGATATAATTGCAAGATATAATAGAATGTTAAATAAAAATGTATTGCATCCAATAGGATGGGATTCATTTGGATTACCAGCTGAAGAAGCGGCTATAAAAAATAATGTAGAACCTCATAAATGGACTTTAAAAAATATAAAAAATATGAAAAAACAATTAAAATCTATGGGATTTAGTTATGATTGGTCTAGAGAAATATCTACATGTGATCCTGAATTTTATAAGTGGGAACAATATATATTTATAAAATTATATAAAAAAAAAATTGTATATAAAAAAAAATCATTAGTAAATTGGTGTGAAAATGATAAAACAGTATTAGCTAATGAACAAGTTATAAATAAAAGATGTTGGAGATGTAATAATAAAGTAAAAATGAAAAAAATGAATCAATGGTTTATAAAAACAAAAAAATATGCAAAAAGATTATTAGAAGATATGAAATATCTAAAAAAATGGCCAAAAAAAGTAATTGCTATGCAAAAAAAATGGATAGGATATAAAAAAAAAATAAAAATATTAATTAAAATTAAAAATAATAATAAAATTTTTGTATATATATCAAGATTAGATACAATATGTGGAGCAACATTTATATTATTATTTTATAAATCAAAATTTATTAAAAAAAATATAAAAAAAAATATAAATATAAAAAAAATATTTGAAAAATGTAATGAAAAAAAAAAAAAAAATATAAATTTTGCATATAAAACAAATTTTAATGCAATACATCCAATTACAAATAAAAAAATTCCTATATGGATATCTAATTATTTTTTAGATAAAGATTTTAAAAAAAAATCTATATTAGCATGTCCTGCTCATAATATGTCAGAATGGTTTTTTGCAAAAAAATATAAAATAAAAATTAAATTCGTAATAAAAAATATTATAAAAGAAAAAAATGAATTTTATAAAAAACCAATTTTATATAAAGGAATACTATATAATTCATACAAAAAAATAAATGGATTATGCAGCGAAAAAGCAACTAAAATAATAAAAAAAAAACTTAATAAAATTACAAAAATTTATATAAAAAATACTTTTAAAATAAAAGACTGGAATATATCAAGACAAAGATATTGGGGTTGTCCTATACCTATAGTAACTTTGAAAAACAAAAAATTATCTTGTGTTTCAAAAAAAACATTACCAATAATATTTAAAAATGTTAGAAAAAAATATAATAAAAAAAGAAAAATATTAGTAAATGGCAAATTAGGTATATTGGAAAAAGATACTTTTGATACTTTTATAGAATCTTCATGGTATTATATAAGATATGCTAGTCCTAAATATAAAAAAGGTATAGTTAATCCTAAAGATTCTAAATATTGGCTTCCAGTGGATTTTTATGTTGGAGGAATAGAACATGCAACTATGCATCTTATATATTTCAGAATTTATTGTAAAATATTAAAAGATCTAAAAATAATAAAATTTGATGAGCCCGTAAAAAGTTTAATATGTCAAGGAATGGTATTATCAGAAACATTTTATAAAATTTCAAATGGAAAAAAAATATGGGTATCAAAAGATAAAATAAAAATAATAAAAAACAAAAAGGGAAAAATAAAAAAAATTATAAATAAAGTAGACAAAAAAAAAATACATTATTTAGGAATGACTAAAATGTCAAAATCAAAAAATAATGGAATAGAACCAAAAAACATAATAAAAAAATATGGATCAGATTCTTTAAGATTATTTATTACATTTTCAGCTCCTGTGGAAAATTCAATAGAATGGAAAAGTGAAGGAATAAATGGATCATATAAATTTATAAAAAAAATATGGATCTTAAGCAATTTAATATTAAAAAAAAATAAAATATCAAAAATAGATCATAATAGTTTAAATGAAGAACAAAAAAAAATTAGAAGTAAAGTACATCATATTATAGTTAAAATATCAAAAAATATGAAGAAAAAAAAATATTTTAATAATTCTATATCTGAAATAATGAAAATAGTAAAAAAAATAGAAAAATTTAATAATAAAAAAAATTCGTTAATAATAATAGAATCTTTTTTAATAATATTAAAATTATTAAATCCATTTATACCACATGTAATTTTTTATATTTTTAAAAAATTTAATATTTTATATAAACTAAAAAAAAAATGTTGGCCTACTCCTGATAAAAAATCAATTATAGAAAATTTTTGTAAAATTATAGTACAAATAAATGGAAAGAAAAGATATATAATTAATGCAAAAAAAAATATAAAAGAAAAAAAAATACTAAAAATTATAATGCAAAAAAAAAATTTAAAAAAATATTTAAAAAATACTAAAATAAAAAAAACAATATTTGTAAAAAATAAAATAATAAATATTTTGACAATATAAAAATATAAAACAATTAAATAAAAAAAAATATGGAAAAAATATATTTTAACAAAAAAATAAATATAAACTTTAAAAAAAATATTTCGTTTTTTATAATAGTTGGAAATGAAATAGTATTAATAAATGAATCTATAAATGTAATATTAAAAAGAGCAAAAAAAATAGGATTTTTTATTAATGAAACAGTAGAATGTGAAAAAAATTTTAAAAATTTAATAAATCAAAACTTTTTTTATAATAAAAAAATTATAACAATAAATACTTTTAAAAAAAATTTTTTTAACAGCATAATAAAGTTTATAAAAAAAACAAAAAAAATAATAAATCAAAAAATAATAATTATAATAAATTTATTTAAACTAAAAAATTTTAAAATATTGAACAAAATATTAAAAAATATAAAAGAATATAAATTAATAAATTGTAATATAAGAAAATATAATGACATAATAAATTGGATTGAATATAACTTTAAAAAAAAAAAAATAAAAATAACAGAAAATGCTAAAACATTACTTTTAAATATATATAGAAACAATTTTATGGAACTAACACATATAATAAAACAATGTAAAATATTATTTTATAAAAAAAGTAAAATATATACGAAAAATATAGCAAATATTATTAATGTGTTTCCAGAATTTGATTATATAAATTTAATAAATTTATTTTTTATGGAAAAAATAGAAAATTCTATAAAAATTATTAATAAAATATGTAAAAAAAAATATAATATAGAAATAATTATAAAAACACTTTATAAAAAAATAATAAATATTATTATGTATAATAAAAATAAAAAATATGAAATTAATTTTAATAAAATTGAAATAAATAAATATAAAAACATAATACAAAAAAATATTTTAATAAAAATATCTAAAAATAAAATGTACAAAATAATAAGATATATAACTATTATGGAAATAGAAATTAAAAAAAATAAAAAAACTAATTTTTGGAAAAAAATAAAAATTTTATTATTAATACTAAAAAAATAATATAATAAAAATATAATTTTAATTTTTACATAAAATAATTTATAAAAATGAAAATATATAAAAATGTGTTAGATTTAAGAAAATATAAATGTCCTGATTCAATAATTTTTTTAAGAAAAAAAATTAGAACTATGAAAAAAAAAGAAATAATATTAATAATATCTAATGATCCATCTACTAAATGGGATATACCTAATTTTTGCGCATTTATGAATCATAAAATAATAGAATTTTACATAGAATTTACTCCGTTTAAATATTTATTGCAAAAATAATATATTAAAAATTTTTTATATAAAAAATAAAATTTATAATTTTGTTAATATACTTAACATTCTTCTTAAAGGTTCTGAAGCCCCCCAAAGTAATTGATCTCCTATAGAAAAAATAGTAATATATTTACTTCCTAAAGAAGATCTTCTTATTCTTCCTAACAATATATTTAAAGTACCAGATACCATAGAAGGAACTAAATTTTTAATAGTATTAATTTTGTTATTACTTATTATATTTACCCACTTATTATGATTTATTAATATATTTTTTATTTCTTCAATACTAATTGTTTTTTTAAGCTTTATTAAAAAAGATTGACTATGACATCTAAAAACACCTACTCTAACACATATACTATCTATAATTACTCTATTAGATTTAGATAAATTTAATATTTTATTAGTTTCAAATTCTCCTTTAATTTCTTCCTTACTTTTTCCTTTACCATTATCTTCATCTATCCATGGTATTAAATTACCAGCTAACGGAGGAAAATTATTAAAAATATTATTAACATTTTTTTTTGATTTAAGCAAATTGCTTACTATATTTTCTATTTTTAATATTGAAGAATTATTTTTTTTTAAATCATTTTTAACACTATTATGTAAATAACCCATCTCTAATAATAAATTTTTTATATAATTAGATCCAGCTCCTGATACAGATTGATATGTAGACACAAAAATACTTTTTATTAAATTTTTAGAAAATAGACCACCTAAAGCCATTAACATTAAACTAACAGTACAATTTCCACCTACAAAAGTTTTACATCCATTTTCTATACTTTTTTTTATAAAATCATAATTAATAGGATCCAATACTATTACAGAATAATTATATTGTCTAAGATAAGATGATGCATCTATCCAAAAACCATTCCATCCTAATTTTTTTAAATTAAAATATACTTTCTTAGTATATTCACTACCTTGGCAAGTTAATATAATATCCATTTCTATTAATTTTTGTAAATCATATGCATTTTCTAAAATGCCAAACTTTATATTATTTATTTTGGGACCATTATGACCAACTTGAGAAGTAGTAAAAAATTTTATATTAATTTTTAATAAATCATTTTTTAAAATCATTCTATCTAAAAGCACTGATCCAACCAATCCTCTCCATCCTACAAAACCAACTTTTTTTTTCATATTATCCCAAACTTTAACAATGTTATTATAATAAAATATTATATAAAAAATATTAATACAATGAAAATTTTGTTTATTAAAAAAAATAATAAATAATATAAAAAATAATTTTTTATTAAATAATGTTATGAGCAATAATTAATAAATAAAAAAAATAATAAAAATGTTTAATTTTAAAAATAAATAATATATATTATTTTATAATAAAAAAAATAATGTATAAATATATTAAATTATATTTTTTTTAAAAAATTTTATAAAATATATAAAATTATAATTAAAAAAAATGAAATTATTAATTTATTAAATTTACAAGGAAAAAATGAATAAAATAATTTCTAATACTATATTATTAATATTAATAATGGATCCATTAGGAAATCTTCCTATTTTTATGTCTATTTTAAATAAATTTAAAAAAAAAAGAAAAAAAATAATATTAATAAGAGAAATGTTTATAGCATTAATAATAATGCTGTTATTTTTATTTTCTGGAGAAAAAATATTATCATTTTTAAATTTAAAAACTCAAATAGTGTCTATATCTGGTGGAATAATTTTATTTTTAATTGCCATAAAAATGATTTTTTCAAATGAAAATAATAATGTAGAAAAAACTATATCATCAAAAAATGAACCATTTTTAGTACCATTGGCTGTTCCACTAATAGCTGGTCCTTCTATATTAGCTACATTAATACTTTTATCACATCAATACTATAATCAAAAATTAATATTAATAATTCCGTTAATAATAGCCTGGACATTTAGCTTGTTCATATTATTATCTGCAGAAATTTTTATAAATTTATTTGGTAAAAATGTAGTAAATGCATTAGAAAAACTTATGGGGTTAATATTAATAATGATATCAACACAAATGTTTTTAGATGGAATAAAATCTTGGTTCTATAAATAAAATTTATATAAAAACTAAAAAAGTAAACGAATAAAAATTATGAAAACAATAAAAAATACAAATATATTTAAAAAAAAAATAATAATAAGAAGCGATTTTAATGTTACTATAATAAAAAAAAAAATAGTTTCTAGTGAAAGAATAGATAGATCTTTACCTACTATAAAATATGCAATTAAACAAAAATCTAAAATAATATTAATGTCTCATTTTGGAAGACCCAAAGAAGGAAAATTTAAAAAAAAATATTCATTATTTCCAATATTTAAATATCTTAAAAAAAAAATAAAAAATACTAATATTATATTTCATAAAAATATTTCTGATCCAATAAAAATGAAATTTGGAGAAATATGTCTTTTAGAAAATGTTAGATTTAATAAAGGAGAAAAAAAAAATTCTAAAAAACTTTCTAAAAAATATTCAAAATTATGCGACATATTTATAATGGATGCATTTGGAAGTGCTCATAGAATGCATGCATCAACTTATGGAATTATAAAATTTGCAAAAAAATCCTGTTTTGGAAAATTATTTGAATCAGAAATAATAGCAATAAATAGAGTATTAAAAAATCCCCAAAAACCTTTAATATCTATTGTTGGAGGTTCAAAAATTTCTACTAAATTTTCTCTTTTAAAATCTTTAGGTAAAATGTCAGACAAAATAATTTTAGGAGGTGGAATAGCTAATACTTTTATAGCAATAAAAAACAATGTAGGAAAATCTTTATACGAAAAAAAATTTGTTAAAGAAGCAAAAAAAATAAGTAAAAAATTTAATTTTCTAATACCTGTAGATTCTAGAGTAGGTAAAGAATTTTCTAACAGTACAAAAATAAAAAATAAAATAGTTTCTAACATAAGAAGTAAAGAAGAAATAATGGATATAGGGAAAAAAACAGAAAAAAAAATAAAAAAAATATTAAAAACAGCTAAAACAATTATATGGAATGGCCCATTAGGAGTATTTGAATTTCCTAATTTTAGAAATGGTACTAAAACATTAGCTAAATGCATATCTAAAAGTAATGCATTTTCTATAGCTGGTGGAGGAGACACTTTAGCTATTATAGATTTAATAAAAATAAAAGACAAAATTTCATATATTTCTACTGGAGGTGGAGCTTTCTTGGAATTTTTAGTAAATGGAACTTTACCTGTAATAGATTTGATAAACAAAATTTAAAAAATTAAAAGGTAACATAATTTTGAAAAAATTATTAAAAAATATTAAAAGTGGAGTAATGTCTGGATTGGAAGCAAAAAAAATATTTAAAATAGCTAAAAAAAATAATTTTGCTATACCTGCAATAAATTGCTGTAATTTTGATACTATAAACTGTGTTTTAGAAGCTTCTAAAAAAATAAATTCTCCTATAATAATACAATTTTCTTATACAGGATCATCATTTTTTATAGGTAAAAAAATTGAAATAAAAAATATTCATGAAAAATCTATTTTAGGAGCTACTATAGCTGCAAAATATATACATAAAATTTCAAAATTTTATAATATACCAGTTATATTACATACCGATCATTGTCATAAAGAAATATTACCATGGTTAGATGGATTAATATTAGAAGATAAAAAATTTTTCAAAAAAAAAGGAAAACCATTGTTTACTTCTCATATGATAGATTTATCAAAAGAAAATATAAAAAATAATATAAAAATATGCTCTAAATATTTAAAAAAAATAAAAAATATAAATATCATATTAGAAATAGAATTAGGATGTACAGGTGGAGAAGAAGATGGCGTAGATAATACAAATATAGAAAAGAAACATTTATATACCACACCAAAAGAAATAGCATATTCATACAACAAATTAATAAAAATAAGTAATTTATTTACTATAGCAGCGTCTTTTGGAAATGTGCATGGAGTTTACTATCATAAAAATATAATTTTAAAACCTAAAATTTTAATAGATTCTCAAAAATATATAAGTAAAAAATATAATTTAAATAATAAGCCTATAGATTTTGTTTTCCATGGAGGATCTGGATCAAAAATAAGTATTATAAAAAAAGCAATTTCATATGGAGTTATAAAAATAAATGTAGATACAGATATACAATGGAATTTGTGGAAAGGAATATTTAAGTTTTACAAAAAAAATAAAAGTTATTTAAAAAGTCAAATAGGAAATCCTAAAGGAAAAAAGTTACCTAATAAAAAATATTATGATCCAAGAAACTGGATAAGATATTCACAAAAATATACTATTAAGAAAATTAAAAAAATATTTGAAAATTTAAATTCTATAAACATATTAAACAAAAAATTTTAAAAAAATAATTTTTATTAAAAAATTAATAAATTTTATTAATAAAAACATATAGGAAAAAAAATGAATGATTTCAATGTAGTAAATGATATTCATCATGCAAGCAACTGGATAATAAGAAATCAAGAATTGGTATTAAGTTATATAATAAATTTTATTTCTTCAATAATAATATTTACTACTGGTACTTTTATTGCAAACATAATGTCAAATGTAATTAATAAAGTATTAATATCAAGATCAATTGATATAACAATTTCAAATTTTTTATCAGCTTTATTTAGATATATAGTAATAACATTTTCTCTTATAGCTTCACTAGGATGCATAGGAGTGCAAACTACATCTGTAATAGCAATACTAGGAGCTGCTGGTATGGCTATTGGACTTGCTTTACAAGGTTCTTTATCAAATTTCGCTGCAGGAGTATTATTAGTAACATTAAGACCTTTAAAAACAGGAGAATATGTAGACTTAGGAAATGCAGCTGGAACTGTTTTGAACATACATATCTTCTATACAACTTTAAGAACTCTAGATGGGAAAATAGTTATTGTTCCAAATGGAAAAATAATATCAGGAAACATAATAAATTATTCTAGAGAACCAGCTAGAAGAAATGAGTTTAATATAAGTGTTTCATATCAAACAGACGTAGATTTTGTTATTAAAATTTTAAAAGAAGTAGTAAATAAAGAAGATAGAGTTTTAAAAGATAGAGATATAGTAGTTGGTCTATCAGAATTAGCTCCTTCTTCTATAAATTTTATAATAAGATGTTGGAGTAATAATAGTGATTTAAATTCTGTATACTGGGATCTAATGGCTAAATTTAAAAAATCTTTAGATAAGAATAATATTTCAATTCCATATCCACAACTTGATGTAAATATTTATAAAAAATATAAAAAATAAAAATAATAAAATTTAATAATACATATTATGAAAATATATATATCAAATAAAATTAGTTTATTAATAGAAAAAGCTTGTAAAATAATAAAAAAAAAAAAAACATATTATCAGAAGAAATTTTTATTGTAGAAAATTATAAAATAGCTAAATGGATAGAAATATTTATTACTAAAAAAATAGGAATTTTTTCAAATATAAAATTTTATACTATAGAAAATTTTTTTTGTAAAATATTTAAAAAAAAAATTTTTTTTAAAGATCTAGATCTATTTTGGGAAATATTATTAAATCAAAAAAATAAATATATAAAAAAAATATTTAAAAATAAATTTAATGAAGAAAAAAAAATTTTATTTTCTTTAGAAATTAAAAAAATTTTTAAAAAATATTTATTATATAAACCTAAAATTATACTAAGTTGTAAAAATAATTTAAAAATATCTAAAAAAAAAAAATTTCAAATAAAATTATGGAAATCATTAAAAAATTTTAAAAAAAACAATTTTCATAATTACATAAAAAAAAAAATAATAAATAAAAAAAATATAAAAAGAATATTTATTATAAATACTAATAATAAATATAAATTATTTATGTCATTTTTTAATATATTAAAAAAAAATTTTTTTATAATAATGTTTTATGTCACACCACTAGGTATATTAATAAAAGAAAAAAATAATTTTAAAAATTTAAGTAGTTATAATATTGTAAAAAAATTAAAAAAAATTATTGTTAATCCATTATTAATATACTTAGTAAAAACTTCTATTTATTTTATAAAAAATATTAAAAAAAAAAATATAAATTTACTTATAAAAAAAAATAAAAATAATAATACTTTATTAGAAAACATACAAAAAAATATAATTTTTAACAAATCTAATTTTAAAAAAATATCTAAAAAAGATAATTCTATTTTAATATCTTCTTGCTGTAGTAAATATAAAGAAATAGAAGTTCTACATACAAATTTAATAAAAATACTAAACAAAGAAAAAAATATAAATTTTGATGATATAGTTATAATTTCAGAAAAAATAGAAAAATATTTTCCATATATAAAAAGTATATTTCATAAAGAAAAACATAAAAATTATATACCATATAAAATAATAAAAAAATTTAATTATAAAGAAGAAAAATGTTTAAAATTTATTAATAAAATATTTAATTTAAAAAACAAAAAAATTACTAAAACAGAAGTAATGAATATATTAAACACCGATTTCATAAAAAAAAAATATAATATAAAAAATGAAGAAATAAATATATTAGAAACATGGATTTCAGATATATTTATAAAATTTGGTATAGATCATAAAACAATAAAAAAAAAATATAAACATATAGGAAAAGAAAACACTTGGTTTTATGGAATAAAAAAATTTTTACTAGGAACAATTATATACAAAAAAAATTTAATTTATAGAAATATATCTCCGTATATTAAAACGAATTATTATAATATCAAACTATTAAAAAAATTAATAAATTTTATATATTTAATAAAAAAATGGAAAACAAGATTTTCAAAATCAAGAAAACTTTATGAATGGAAAAATATATTAAATAAAA
The DNA here is from genome assembly GCF_039376655.1 of Buchnera aphidicola (Pseudoregma panicola). NCBI lineage: Bacteria > Pseudomonadati > Pseudomonadota > Gammaproteobacteria > Enterobacterales > Erwiniaceae > Buchnera > Buchnera aphidicola. The sequence continues at coordinate 317,766 of NZ_CP135000.1, forward strand.
CTTTAAAAGAGTTTATATCTTATAAAAAAAATATATTAAAAAAAAATATAAAAAAAACATTAAATAAAATTTTAGAATCTGGAATAAAAATAAAATATAAAAAAAAAATATGTATAAATAAATTAAAAATAATTTTTAAAAATCTAATAAAAAAAGAACATTTTAGCAAAAAAATATTTTTAAATTCTATAACATTTTGTAATTTTAATAAAATAAAAAACATAAATTTTAAAGTAATATATTTAATAGGAATTAATAATTATAAAAAAAAATATATAAATTTATATAAAAATTTTAATTTAATATATAAAAAAAAAAATCATGAATACTATGAAGAAAAATATAATTATATTAGCAATATAATATTATTAATGTTATCTTCAGAAAAATATTTTTATATGAGTTATACTAAAAATTTTAATAAAAGTGAAAATATAAAAATATTAGATATATTGATACAACATATATCTGAAAATTATTATTTTAATAAAAATTTTTCAAAAAATATTTTAGAAAATAAAAAAAATGTTATTTCACATATAATAAAAAAATATAAAGAAGACATATCATATGTAAGTTATAAAAAAATAAAAAAATATAAAAAAAACAAAAAAAAAATAAAAAATATAGAAATTAAAAAAAAAATAAAAAATATAGAAATTAAAAAAAAAATAAAAATAAATATGAAAAATGTAATAAACTTTTGGAACAATCCAATAGAATATTTTTTAAAAAACACTATTAAAATAAATTTGTTTGAATATTATAAAAAAGAAAATTTAGATGAAGAACCATTTATATTAAATAGAAATATAGAAAATAAAATAAATAAAAAAGTATTTAAAAATGTTTTAAAAAATATAAATACTAAAAAAATATTTAAATATTACGTATCTTTAGGAATTTTTCCAAAAAAAAATTTTGGAAAAATAATTTTTGAAGAAATTATAAAAAATTCCAAGAATTTAAAAAATAAAATTTACAAATTTTACAATAATAAAAAAAAAAAAAAAATAAAAATAAAAATAAAAAATTTTATAATATATACAAATATAGAAACTAATTCATCAAAAAGATTAATAAAATGGAAACCTAAAATATTGAGTTCATATGACAAAATAAAATTTTGGTTTAATCATTTAATTTTTTGTATAAAAAACAAATGCAAAAATAATAGTAAAATTTTTGGTTATAAAAATTCAAAAATAATTTTTAAAAAATTGAGTAAAAAAAAATCATACAATTACATTTTAAAATATTTAATAGGATATTCTAATGGAATAAAAAATCCAATTTTTTTAACAAAATCAGGTATGATGTGGATAGAAAGTTTTATAAATACAAAAAATAAAAAAAAATCAAAAAAAGAATTTATTAAAAATTGGAATGGAAATAATTATATTTATGGAGAAAAAAATAATGTTTATATAAAAAAAATAATAAAAAATATAAATAAAAAGAATATTAAAAAAATATATAATTCTTCATTAAAATGGCACTATCCTATTCTTAAAAACATAAAAAAATAAAATAATTTATAATAAAAATATGAAAAAATTAAATATATTAAAAATAAATTTTTTAAAAAATTCTTTAATAGAATCTTCAGCTGGAACGGGAAAAACTTTTAGTATAATTATATTATTTTTAAGATTAGCATTAAATATAAATATAAAAAATAAAAATATTCAAAATATAAACATAAATAAAATATTAATACTAACATTTACAAATTATACTAAAGACGAAATTTATAAGAAAATAAAAATAATGATTTCAGAATTTAAGCAATACTGTATTAATAAAAATAACAATAACATTGTATACAACAAAATTATAAAAAAAATAAAAAATACTAAAAAAATTATAAGAAAATTATCAAAAATAGAAAAAATATTTGATGGATCTTCAATATTAACTATACATCAATTTTGTAACAAAATAATAAAAGAAAATAATTTTTTATTTAATATAGGCTTTTATAAAAAAATAATAAAAGATGAAGAAAAAATAATATTAAGTTCTATAAAAAATTTTTGGAGAAAAAATTTTTATGAACTTCCAAAAGAAATAGTAAAAATAATATATTTTTATTGGAAACAACCAAAAAATATTTTTATTGAAATAAAAAATATATTAATAAATAATATAAAAACTAAATTTTATAAAGAATTTGAAAATAATAATATAAAATCGTATCATATTTTATTAATAAAAAGAATTATTATATTAAAAAAAAAATGGAAAACTATTAAAAAAACTATTAATAAAATAATAAAATGTTTAAAAAAAAATAAAAAAGGACATAAAATAATATTAAGATATAAAAATAAAATAAATATATGGTATAAAAAAAAAATAAAAAATTATGATATACCAATAGAAATTAAAAAAATAATAAATTTAAAAAATATAAAAAAATATATATATGTATATAAAGATATAAAATATTATTCAAATTATATTAAAAAATTTTTTAAAAAAAAATTTTTTATGAAAGAATTTATAATATATAAAATTATAAATGAACTTCCAAATATTATAAAAATAAAAAAAAAAAAAAAATCTAAAATAAATTTTGATGATTTAACAAAATGTATTAAAAAAACTATAAAAAAAAATAAAAATATACTTTTATATTTAAAAAAAAAATATCCAATTACTATAATTGATGAATTTCAAGATACAGATATATGTCAACAAAAAATTATTTCTAAAATATATAATACAAAATCCAAAAAAAATATAATGATAATTTTTTCAGATCCTAAACAATGCATATACAATTTTAGAAAATCTAATATATTATTATATAATAAATTTAAAAAAAAAATAAAAAATCATTATTTTTTAAATATTAATTGGAGATCATCTCCTAATATAATAAAATTTATAAATAAAATATTTTCAAAATATAAATATCCATTTTTAACTAAAAAAATAAACTTTATAAAAACAAAATATAAAAAAAAAAATAATAATATAAAGATAATTATAAACAAATTTGAAGAAAAAAATTTTCAAATAATATTTTATAAAAAATCTGAAATTAACTTAGAAAAATATTTTTCATGGGCATCTGAACAATGTGCAAAACAAATATTAAATTGGTTAATTCTTGGAAAAGAAAAAAAAGCTATAATAAAATTATATAATAAAAAAAAAATTATAGAAAAAAAAGATATAGTTATTTTAGTAAAAAACAATTTGGAAAAAAATTATTTAAAAAAATCTCTTAATAAATATGGAATAGATTCATACTATCAATCAGAAAAAATTGATATATATAAAACAGAAGAAATAAAAGAAATATTAATTTTGTTAAAGTCTACATTAGATTTTTCAAACAAACAAAAAATTATAAATGCAAATAGTACTAAAATTATTTCAAACAATATAAAAAAAATTTATAAAATAAATATTAATAAAAAAAAATTTTTTGAACAAATAAAAATATTTAAAAAATATAACAATATATTAAAAAAAAAAGGAATATTAAATTTAATAAAACATGTAATAAAAAATAATATAATTAAAAAAAATATTTTTAATAAAAAAAAAACAGAAAAATATATAAAAAAATATTTTTATATAGCAAAACATTTAGAAAAAAAAGTTTATAAAATAAAAAAAATAAATTTATTTATGTATTGGCTAGAAAAAAAAATTTTTCTAGAAAATAGTAATAAAAAAAAAATTTTTAATAAAAATGAAAAAATAAATAAAATAAAAATAACTACTATATATAAGTCTAAAGGATTAGAATATCCAATAGTAATAATACCATTTTTAATGAATTTTCAAAAAATAAAAAATTTTATATATTATGATAAAAAAAAATTTATAAAATTTATTGATTTAAAAAAAAAAAAAAATAAAAATAAAATACTTATTGAAAATATAAAAGATGATATAAAATTATTATATGTATCTTTAACTAGAGCCATAGTACACTGTACAATAATAATATCTGCTATAAAAAACCAAAAAAAAAAAAAATATACTGATGTACATAATAGTGGAATCGGAAATATTTTACAAAACAAAAAAAAGAAAAATTTTAAAAATTTTAAAAAAATAATAAAAAAATTAAAAAAAGAAAAATTTTTAAAAGTTATAAATAAAGTAAAAAATATAAAGAAATGTAAAAAAATAAAAAAGGAAAAAAATAAAGAAAAAAAAGTAAATTTAAAAAAAAAATATTTAAAATATAAAATTATAAATTTTACAAAAATTAATAAAAATATTAAAAAATATAAAAATAAAAATAAAATAAAAAACTTTTTTTTTAAAAAAAATAAAAAAAAAATAGTTTTTAATACATATAATTTTCCTAAAGGAAAAATTTTTGGAAAAATATTACATAAAATATTAAAACAGTTTATAAATAAAAATAATACAAAAATTTCTTGGATAAAAAAAAAAATATATAAATATGGGTTAAATTATAAATGGATAAAAATAATATATTTTTGGATGAAAAATATAATTAATACAAAAATAAATAAAAATGGAATAAAATTATCTAAAATAAAAAAAAATAATTTTGTGCAAGATATGAAATTTAATATATTAATTAAAAAAAAAAATGATATTAAAATATTTAATAAATTGATATATACAAATAAAAATAAAAAAAAAATATATATAAAACATAAAAAAATATTAAATGGAATTATAGACATAGTTTTTTTATGGAAAAAAAAATATTATTTTATAGATTTTAAATCTAATTATCTAGGAAAGGAAAAAAAAAATTATAGTAATATGGAAATAAAAAAATATATTTTAAAAAATAAATATGATATTCAATATAAAATTTATTTATTTGGAATAAACAAATACTTAGAAAAAAATATTAAAAAATATAAATTTAAAAAGCATTTTGGAGGTATATTTTATTTATTCTTAAGACCTTTTGAAAAAAAAGTTGAATATCAAAAATATGGAAATTTTTTTATATTTCCTGAAAAATTTTTAAAAAAAATAGTAAGATAAATAAAAATTAAATATAAAAATGAAATATAAAAAAATATTAAAAAAATTGTTAAATAAAAAAATAATTAATAAAATAGATATTAAAATATATAAAATTTTAAAAAAAAAAGAAAATTTTTTAGTAAGAACTATAATAATACTCTTAATATATTCATATAAAAAAGGAAAAATATTTTTAAATACTAATAAAAAAAAAACATTAAAGAATAATATTTTAAAAAAAATTTATAAAATTTTTTTTAACATAAAAAATTATTATAAAATTATAAAAAAAAGTAAAACTATAGGAACTAAAAAACCATATAATTACCCTATAATATTTTACAAAAAAAAATTTTATTTTAATAAAATATTTTTAATAAAAAAAAACTTTTTTAATAAAATTTTTAATAAAAATAAAATAAAAAAAAATATAAATAAAATAAAAAAAAAAACTAATAAAATAAAAAAAATATTTAAAGAAAACAAAAAAATTAAATTAAATAAATTACAAAAAACATCTATTATAATGTCTATTATTAACAAAATAACATTTATATTTGGAGGCCCGGGAACTGGAAAAACTACTATAATTTCTGTAATAATTTTTTTTATTTTACAAATATGTATAAAAATAAAAAAAATAAAAATAGCTTCTTTAACAGGTAGAGCATCTTCACATTTATTAATATCTATACAAAAAAATTTATCTAAATTTAAAATAAAAAAAAAAAATATAGAAAAAATTCCTAAAAAATCTTATACAATACATAGTTTACTAAAAATAAATCCAGGAATTACATATCCAAAATTTAATAAAAAAAATAAATTAAATATAGATTTATTAATAATAGATGAATGTTCAATGATAAGCTTAATATTGTTAAATAGCTTAATTAAATCAACAAAAAAAAAAACAAAAATAATTTTTTTAGGAGATTTTAATCAATTACCTCCAATAAATGATATAAATATAATTAAACAAATATGCAAAAATTTCAATAATAATTTTAGTAAAAAAATGTTAAAAATATTAAAATATACAATAAATTATCATAATTCAACAAAAAAAAAAAAATGTTATATAAATGATAATGTATGTATATTAAAAAAAAATTATAGGTTTAAAAAACACTCTGGAATATATAAAATATCTAATATGATATTAAAAAATAAAATTAATAAGTTAAAAAAAAAAATACAAGAAAACAAATTAGATAACATATTTTTTAAAAAAATATCAAATTTTGAAGAATATAAAAATATGATAAAAATAATATTTAAAAAATATAAAAAATATTGGAATTTAGTAAAAAAAAATAGTAGTCCTAAAAAAATATTAGAAGAATTTAATAAAATAAGAGTTATTTGTGCTATAAAAAAAGGATTTTTTGGTATAAAAAAAATAAATAAAAATATAAAAAAAATTATGATAAAAAAAAAAATTATAAAGAAAAATAAAAAATGGTATATAGGAAAACCAATAATAATAAAAAAAAATCAAAGAGATTTGAATATATTTAATGGATATATAGGAATATTATTATACGATAGAAATAAAAATAAAAAAATATTCTTTAAATCTTATGATAATAATTTTATAAAAATTCCTAAATATGCAATAAAACATTATGAAGTTGCTTGGTCAATAACAATACATAAATCTCAAGGATCAGAATTTAAAGAAACAATAATAATAATTCCAAATAAAAAACATAAAATTTTAAATAAAAATCTTATATACACAGCTATAACAAGAACAAAAAAAAAAACTATTATTTTTTCAGATAAAAAAATATTTTTAAAATCTATAAAATAAAAAGTTGGTTGCGGAGGTTGGATTTGAACCAACGACCTTCGGGTTATGAGCCCGACGAGCTACCGAACTGCTCCACTCCGCTTACAAAAAAAAATTATATAATATATACTATAATTATTATACATTTTTTATAATATTATGCAATACTTAATATAAACAAAAATTAATAAAATATTTTTAAAATTAGAAATTTAGGAAATTATTGATATGAAGTCTAGAAGAAAAGCTAGAAAATGCGCAGTTCAATTATTATACTCATGGCAGATATCAAAAAATTATATAAAAGATATAGAAACACAATTTATAAAAGAAAAAAAAACTAAAGGAGCAGATTTAATTTATTTTCATGAAATAATTTCAGGAATATCAAAAAATTATATATATTTAGATAACCTTATAAAAAAATATATATCTAAAAAAATTAATAAAATAGGGCAAATAGAAAAAGCCATATTAAGAATATCTTTCTATGAATTAACAAAAAGATATGACATACCTTATAAAGTGGCTATAAATGAAGGAATAGAATTAGCAAAACATTTCGGATCCGCTAAAAGCCATAAATTTATAAATGGTATTTTAGATAAAGCTGCAAATTATATAAGAACAAAAAAATAAATAAAAATATTTTTATTAAAAATTTTTAAATATAAAATTTTAATTATTTTTAATTTTTTTTAAAAATCCTTTTTTACTAGTTAAAAAATATAAAAATATCAAAAACATACAAAATAAAAAAACTAATTTAAAATTTAAAAAACTACATAATGTTCCACTAAAAATACTACCAATAGACATTCCAAAAATTTGAAAAGTAGTATATATAGATGTAATAATATTTTTGTCATATAAGTTTGATCTATTAAAGTTTTTTCTAAGTAAAATAGGCAAAATAGATGATAATATATTATAAACTAAAAAAAATATTAACATACTTAAAAATAATAAAATCTTTAAATTATTATTAAAAAAAAATATAATTTGAGAAATAAAAAATAAAAAAAATAAATAAAAATAAATATTATTATTATTAATTTTTTTTCTAATAAAAATAATAAAAATAATAGATAAAAAAAATGACATAAAAAATATATAAAAATATATTTTATAATAAATATTTTTATCAATATAAAAAATAGAAAAAATTTTTGAAAATACAGAAAAATTTGAAGAAAAAATAAAATTAGATATAAAAATATATTTTAAAAAATTTATATTATTACTATTTTTAAAAAAACAAAAAAAATTATTTTTATTAAAATATTTTTTCTTCATATTTTTTTTTAATGAATCTTTAGGTATAAAAAAATAAGAAAAAAATAACAATAATAAAGACAAAATAGATGAAATAAAAAAAATATTTTTTAATCCTATATTTTTAAACACAAATATAGAAAAAGACATAGATAAGAAAAACGATAATCCAAATACAATTCCTATAGAAAAAATAGAAAAAACTCTATTTTCTTTACTAGTATTAATAATTAACATATCAGTTAATATAGAAGAAGAATTAAAACCTTGAAAAGATCTACCTATTAAAATTCCCCAAATTGAACAATATAAAAAACATATCAAATTTCCAATAAAAAAAAATAACATACTAATTAAAACAGTATTTTTTTTTCCTATTATTAAAGAAAAATAATATAAAGGAACTTGAGAAATTATTTGAAAAATTCCATATATACTTAAACACAAACAACTCAAAAATTTACTATTTCCATCAATTTCTAAATAATAAAAACTAAATATAGGAAAAACAAAAAACAAACTTATATTCCTAATAAAAAAAATTATTAATATTATAAATATTGTTCTTAAATTACTAAAATTGTTTGAAATATGTTTTTTCATAAAAATTTCTTATATAATAAAATTTATATTTTAAATAAAATAATTAAACATAATATAATTAAAAAATGAATAAAAAAAATAAAAAAATATTAGACAAAAATGGATATTTAAAAAATTATAAAAATTGGAACAAAGAAATTGCAAATAAAATAGCAATAAAAGAAAATATAATACTAAAAAAAATACATTGGATAATAATTAAATTAATTAGAAAATTTTATATAAAATTTAAAAGAGTTCCATCTATTTTAATAGTACATAAAATTCTAAATAAAAAAAATAACAATAAAATAAATTTAAATGAACTATTTAATAACAATTTTGTTAAAATTTCCAGTAAAATATCAGGATTACCAAAAACAAATATATGTATATAATTTTACAAAAATTATATGTAATCAAATGCAATAAAAAAACTAGTTATAAAATTTGAAAATATAGAAATTAAAAAAGAAAAATAAAATATTTTGTTACTTTTATAAAAATATCCTAATAAAGTAAAAAATAACCAAAAAAAGTTTACTAAAATAGAAAAAATAAAAAATTTTTTTCCTAAAAAATTATATAAATAAAGAAAATCAGAAAAAATTGTAAAAAAAAATATACATAAAGAAATTATACAAACAGTAAAAAAAATGTCTTTTTTTAAAGGCAAAATAGGAATTTTTGCATTTTCATAATCTTTAATTCTAAATATTGAAATTATATAAAAATGTGGTATCTGCCATAAAAAAAATATAATAAAAAACAATAAAAAAACAAAATCTAACTTTTTACATGCAGAATAATATCCTATTATAGGAGGCATTGAGCCAGAAATGCTTCCTATAAATATAGAAAAAATAGATTTTTTTTTAAAATATATACTATATAAAAATATATATACAAAAAAACCTAAAAAAGATAAAAAAAAAGAAAAAAAATCTATAAAATAACAAATTATAAAAAAACCTAAAAAAAGCAAAAAAAAAGCATAAAAATAAGCATTTGTAATAGAAATTTTTTTTATAACTAAAGCTCTATTCCTAGTTCTAATCATATTTTTATCAATTTTAATATCAATAATATTATTTAAAACACAACTTCCAGATATAATTAAAAATAAACCAAAAAATGTAAATAAAAACAAATTTAAATTTATATTTCCTTTAGATGCAAATAAAAAACAAGAAGAAAATGTAATTAAATTACCAAAAACTATTCCTGGTTTAATTATTTGAAAATAATATTTAATATTTTTAAATTTCATATTTTATTAACCATAGTATTACTATGCAAACTTAACATAATATATCTAGATCCAAAAATTATTATAAAAATTATTATTAATGTAAAAATTATAGTAATTATATTATAATAACTTTTATAATCTTTATATTTTATATGTAAAAATATATTAAAATATATAAATAAATTAACTATAGAAAATAAAAGTATTAAAAAATATTTTAAATTTTTATTTAAAATATTAAATTTTATTAAAAAAACAGAAATTAAAAAAATTGTAAAAGAAACAAATGTCCAAAAAAAATAATTAATATATTTTTCTATTTTTACATAATTTTTCATTTTATAAACCCATATAAATATATAAAATTAAATATAAACATCCAAACAATGTCTAAAAAATGCCAAAACAAACCTAAACAAAAAAATTGAACATAAACATTGTTACTTAGTGAATTAAAACTAAATTTTATTATCATAAAAATTATCCATAATAAACCAAAAAAAATATGACATGCATGTAATGTTAATAAAGAAAAAAAAGAAGAATAAAATCCGTTTTTAGATATAAAAAAAACCATTTTAGATAAATTAATAAGTTCATTTAATTCCATTATAATAAATAAAAAACCTAATAAAAAAGTTAACATAATAAAAATATAAAAATAAAAATTTTTTTTATATTTTAAAAAAATCATAGAAATACTATAAGTACAAGAACTAAACAATAGAAAAGAAGTTTCTAAAAAAACGTAATATATATTAATGATATCATTTTTAAATATTCTAGAATCATAATTATAAGAAATTACAAAATATACTGAAAAAAAAACAGAAAATAATATACAATCACTCATTAAATATATTAAAAATCCAAATATTACATTTGAATTTAATATTTTATTAAAAGAAAAATTAGTTAATTTAAAATTATTATTTTTCATAATATTATTATTACTCATAATAAATAACCTGTGAAAAAATATATTAAAATTTTTTATTACTATGTTTGTCAGTACTAATAAATTGTTTTTCTACATTATAGAAAAAATTTTTAATTAAAAAAAATAAAATAATTATAAAAGAAAAGCTAAACATCCATAAAATTTTCCAAACAGCTGCAAATCCTAATAAAATAGAAAAAATTCCAATATAAAAACCTATAGAAGTATTTTTAGGCATATTAAAACCATGTTTATTTAAAATATATCCAGCATGTTTAATATGTTTATTTTCCCAAAATTGATCTATATTTTTTACTTTAGGATAAAAAATAAAATTATAATGTTTTGGAGGAGAAGATGTTGACCATTCTAAAGTTCTACCATCCCATGGATCAGACGAACTAATATCTTTAATATTTTTTCTTTTAAAAGAAATTATAAATTGAACAATTTGAAATATTATTCCAATAAAAATTAAAATAACTCCTAATAAAGATATTAATAAAAGATTGTGAAATTCAAAATCTATATTTTGACTTATTCTTCTTGTCATTCCTAAAAAACCTAAAAAATATACTGGAATGAAAGTAACAAAAAAACCTATAATCCAAAAATAAAAAGATATCTTTCCAAACTTTTCATCTAATGTAAAACCAAACATTTTAGGAAACCAATAATTTATCCCAGCAAAACATCCAAATACTACACCTCCTATAATTACATTATGAAAATGAGCTACTAGAAATAAACTATTATGTAAAATAAAATCTGCAGCAGGCAATGATAATATAACTCCGGACATACCTCCTATAGAAAATGTTATTATAAATCCAATAGTCCACAACATAGAAGAATGCATTTTTATATTTCCTTTATACATAGTAAATATCCAATTAAATACTTTTACTCCAGTAGGAATTGCTATTATCATAGTAGCTATTCCGAAAAAAGTGTTTACATTGTATCCAGAACCCATAGTAAAAAAATGATGAGCCCATACTATAAAAGATAATAATGTAATAGATAAACTAGCCCATACTAATGAATTATAACCAAATAAACTTTTTCTTGAAAAAGTAGCAACTATTTCTGAAAATATTCCAAAAGCTGGCAAAATTAAAATATATACTTCAGGATGTCCCCAAATCCAAATTAAATTTATGTACATCATAGGATTTCCACCTAAATCATTTGTAAAAATATGAAATCCAAAATATCTATCTAAAGTAAGTAATAATATTGTTGCTGATAAAACTGGAAACGATGCTACTATTAAAATACTAGAACATAAAGATGTCCAAGTAAATATTGGCATTTTAAACAATGACATACCAAAAGTACGCATCTTTAAAATAGTAACTATAAAATTTATTCCAGTTAACAAAGTACCTATTCCTGAAATTTGCAAACTCCATATCCAATAATCTATTCCAACTCCAGGACTATATTTAATTTCTGATAACGGTGGATATGATAACCATCCTGCAGAGGCAAACCTGCCTATAAATAAAGAAATATTAATTAATGCAGCACCACTTACTGTTAACCAAAAACTTAAATTATTTAAAAATGGAAAAGCTAAATCTCTAGATCCTATTTGAAGAGGAACAACAAAGTTCATTAATCCTATTATCAATGGCATAGCAACAAAAAAAATCATTATTACTCCATGAGCAGTAAATATTTGATCGTAATGATAAGCTGGAAGAAATCCGCTTTTATTATATATACCTTGCTGGCATGAAGAAAAAAATTGTTGACTTTTCATCATAATAGCATCAACAAATCCTCTAAAAAACATTATTATTCCTAATATAATATACATTATACCAATTTTTTTATGATCCAAAGAAGTAATCCAATTTTTCCAAATATATTTCCACTTGTTAAATTTATTAATAAAATATAAAATAACAAAAAAAAATATAAAAACGAAAAAAAAAGTAAAAATTATTATTGGTTCGTTAATAGGTATATCACCAAAAGTTAAATTTCCTAACATTTTATATCATCTCCAAAATATAAAAAATTTTTAATATTAATTAATACAATTAAATTTTGAAATAACATTGTTTAATAAATTAGGGCAAACATTAGAAAAATATTCTATTTCTCTATTCTTTCTGTTAATTTGTAAATTATAAAAATTGTTCATATTTTCTAAAGAATTTTTAGATTTTTTAACATCTTTTATCCAATTAAAAAATTTATTATTATTTTCAAAAACTATTACAGAAAATTTCATTCCAGAAAAACCATTTCCACTATAATTTGAAGAAAATCCTTTATATATTCCAGAATGGTTAGCAATCAAATATAATTTTGTCTTAGCTCCAGGCATAGTATATATTTGACTTCCTAAATTAGGAATAAAAAAAGAATTCATAACAGTTCCTGAAGTTAAATTAAATTTTATAGGAGTATTAATAGGAAAAGAAACTTCATTTATAGTAGCTATTTTATGATTAGGATAAATAAATAACCAACACCAATCTAAAGAAACTACATCAATTTCTATAGTCTTGTTAATACTATTAATATTTTTTCTTGGATCTAAACTTTTAGTAGAATTTATAGAAATGATAGATAGAAAAAAAATTATTATTATAGGTAATATCCATATTATAGATTCTATAATATATGAATCTTTCCAATTAGGATTGTAAATTTTATTTTTATTATTTTCATTATATTTATAAGAAAAATATATTGTCATAAAAATTACAGGTATTATTACAAATAGCATAGTAAAAAATAAAATAAAAATTAAATGGTTTTCTTCTTCTCTAATATAACTATAATTATGTATAAAAATTTTAGATCTAATTTCAGAAACTATAAAAACAAAAAATACAAAAAAGATAAATATTAATATATTAAAATTTTTTATCATAAAGTTCCTTAAAATATTTTTAAAAAAAATATAAAAATTTTAAAAAAAATATAATTAATAATATAAAATATATAACAATTATATAAAAATATTAAAAAAAATATAACTTTTAAAAATAAAAACATTTTTTAATAATAATTAATAAGAATATTATTATTTTTATAATAAAACAAAATAATTCTATTATTTATATACAATTATTTATTATTTTGATCTAAACAAAAAATAATTGTATATTAAAAATTAATTAAAAAATTAAATTTTTAACTAAAAACATGTTTAAAATAAATAATGAAAATAATTCAACAATAATACCTACTGTAATTGAAAAAACTAGTAGAGGAGATAGAGCATATGATATTTATTCTAGACTTTTAAAAGAAAGAATAATTTTTTTAACAGGAACTATAGATGATAACTTATCAAATAATATAATATCTCAACTACTTTTTTTAGAATCTAAAAATATTAAAAAAGAAATTTATTTATATATAAATTCCCCTGGTGGATTAATAACTTCTGGTATGTCTATATATGATACTATGCAATTTATAAAACCAGATGTAAATACAATATGCATAGGTCAAGCTTGTTCTATGGGTGCTTTTATATTAACAACTGGAACTCATGGAAAAAGATTTTCATTACCTAATTCAAGAATTATGATACATCAACCGATTGGGCAATATAAAGGGCAAGCTTCAGATATAGAAATACATGCTAATGAAATAATATTAATTAAAAAAAAAATAAATAAAATAATGTCTGAACATACAGGAAAAAATATTAAAGATATAGAAAAAGATACAGAAAGAGATTATTTCTTGTCTGCTAAACAAGCATTAAAATATGGATTAATAGATTCTATATTAAAAAAAAGAAAATAACATAAAAAAATAAAAAAATTTTTAAATAAAGGAATAACATATGAAAGAAAAAAAAAATAATTATACAAAAAAAAAATTATACTGTTCTTTTTGTAACAAAAATCAAAAAGAAACAAAAAAAATGATTATAGGAATATATTCTTGTATATGTAATGAATGCATAAACTCATTTTCAAAAATAATAAAAAAAGAAAAAAAAACAAAAAAAAAAAAAAAAAATATAAAAAAATATACTCCAGAAAATATAAAAAAAAAATTAGATAAATATATAGTAGGACAAAAAAAAGCAAAAAAAATATTATCTGTTGCTGTATATAATCATTATAAAAAAAATAAATATATGAAAGTAAATAGCAAAAAAAAAATAAAAATAGATAAAAGTAATATTTTATTAATAGGACCAACAGGAAGCGGAAAAACTTTATTAGCAAAAACTTTATCTAAAATAATAAATGTACCATTTATAATAGCAGATGCAACAACTTTAACTGAAGCTGGATATGTAGGAGAAGATGTAGAAAATATAATATATAGGTTGTTGCAAAGTTGTAATTTTAATGTTAAAAAAGCTGAATTAGGAATAATATATATTGATGAAATAGATAAAATATCTAAAAAATCAGAAAATTTATCTATTACTAGAGATGTATCAGGAGAGGGTGTTCAACAATCTTTACTTAAAATAATAGAAGGAACAGACGCATTAATATCTCCAAGTGGTGGAAGAAAACATCCTGATCAAAAATTGATAAAAGTAAATACTTCAAAAATACTTTTTATTTTTGGTGGAACATTTTCAGGAATAAAAAAAATTATTTTGAATAGAACAAAAAAAAAAAATAATTTTGGATTCAATAAAATAAAAATAAAAACAAAAAAAATAAATAAAAAAAATATATTAGAAAAAATAAATACAAAAGATCTTATAAAATTTGGACTTATACCAGAATTTATAGGAAGAATAGCTATTATAACAGTATTAAAAAAATTAAAAAAAAAAGATTTAATAAAAATATTATATGAACCTAAAAATTCTTTAATAAAACAATACAAAGAATTATTCAAAATGGAAAAAATAAAATTAAAATTTTCAAAAAAAGCTATAAAAGAAATAGCAAAAAAATCTATTTCTATAAAAACCGGTTCTAGAGGACTTAGATTGATATTAGAAAAAATATTGTTAAACGTTATGTATGACATACCATCAAAAAAAAACATAAAAAAAATAATAATTAATAAATCAGTTATAAATAGAAGATCCTTACCAATATTAATAACTAAAAAAATATAAAAACTTTTCTATCATATAAAAAATATTTAAATTATTTATTAATATTTTTTGTTAATAAAAAAAAATAAAAATCATGCCAAAATTCTCAGATTTTTTTATATTAAAAACTAATTTTTTTTTAAAATGTTGATGTATATCATTAATACTATAGAATAATTATTAAAACTAAGAGAGAAAATATATGAATTCTGAGCCTAATAAAAAAATGCAAATATCTTTGTTGCCGCTTAGAGATATAGTAGTATATCCAAACATGATAATATCATTATTTATTGGAAGAAAAAAATCAATAAAATGCATAAATAAAATTGTAAAAAATAAAGAAAAAATATTTTTGCTTACGCAAAAAGATCCAAATATAGAAAAACCTAAAGAAAAAGATTTGTTTAAAATAGGAACTGTTGCAAAAATATTACAAATTTTAAAATTACCTAATGGAACAATAAAAATTTTAGCAGAGGGATTAAAAAGAGCAAAAATTTGTTCATTAAAAAAAAATAAAGAATATTTTTTAGCAAAAATAAAGTTTATAAAAGATAATGCAAAAAAAGATAAAGAAAGCAAAGTTTTAATAAATACTTCTATAAAAAAATTTGAAGAATATATAAAACTAAACAAATTAATACAAGTAGACATACTAAACAATATAAAAAAAATAAAAAATATAGAAAAATTATCAGATACAATTGCTTCATATATAAATTTAAAAATAAAAGATAAACAAAATATATTAGAAATGTCTAATTCTAAAAAAAGATTAGAACATATTATGGTAATAATGGAATCTGAAATTAATATTCTAAAAATAGAAAAAAAAATAAGAAATAGAGTAAAAAGACAAATGGAAAAAAGTCAAAAAGAATATTATTTAAATGAACAAATGAAAGCTATACAAAAAGAATTAAATAAAACAGATAATGAATATGATGAAGAAAAAATATTGTTAAAAAAAATATCATTGATAAAAGCTCCAAAAGAAATAAAAAATAAAATAAAAATAGAACTAAAAAAACTTAAGACAATGCCGTATATGTCATCAGAATCAGCAGTTATAAAAAGTTATATAGATTGGATTATACAAATTCCATGGACTAAAAGAGGAAAAATAAAAAGAAATTTATTAGCAGCGAAAAAAATTTTAGATAAAGATCATTATGGATTAAAAAAAGTAAAAGAAAGAGTAATAGAATATTTGGCTGTACAATCTAGATCAAAAAAAATTAATGGACCTATTCTATGTTTAGTTGGACCTCCAGGTGTAGGAAAAACGTCTTTAGGTCAATCTATAGCAAAAGCTACTGGAAGAAAATATGTAAAAATGTCTTTAGGAGGTATAAGAGATGAAGCAGAAATAAGAGGACATAGAAAAACATATGTAGGTTCCATGCCTGGCAAAATAATTCAAAAAATGTCAAAAGTAGGAGTAAAAAATCCTTTATTTTTATTAGATGAAATAGATAAAATTTCATATGACAATAGAACAGATCCATATTCAGCTTTATTAGAAGTTTTAGATCCAGAACAAAATTTTGCATTTAATGATCATTATCTAGAAATAGACTATGATCTGTCAGAAGTAATGTTTATAGCAACTTCAAATACTCTAGATATACCATATGCTTTATTAGATAGAATGGAAATATTAAGATTATCTGGATATACAGAAGAAGAAAAATTAAATATAGCAAACAAACATCTTATACCTAAACAAATAAAAAAAAACATATTAAAAAAAAATGAGATAGAAATAGAAAAAAACATATTACCTAAAATAATAAGACACTATACAAAAGAAGCTGGAATAAGAAATTTAGAAAGAGAAATATCTAAAATATGTAGAAAAGTAGTAAAAAATTTAATATTAAATAAAAAAATAAAAAAAATTAAAATAAATAATAAAAATATAAAAAAATATTTAGGCATTAAAAAATTTGATTATGGAAAAACTTCTAAAGTAGATAAAATAGGACAAGTTTCAGGTTTAGCTTGGACTGAAGTAGGAGGAGAATTATTAAATATAGAGGCAGCTTGTGTACCTGGAAAAGGTAAACTTACTTATACTGGATCTTTAGGTAATGTAATGAAAGAATCTATACAAGCAGCATTAATAATAATAAGATCACAATCAAAAAAATTAGGAATAAAAAATAGTTTTTATGAAGATCATGACATACATGTACATGTTCCAGATGGAGCTACTCCAAAAGATGGACCTAGTGCAGGAATTTCTATGTATACTGCTATAACATCATGTTTAACAAAAAATCCAGTAAAATCCAATATAGCAATGACAGGTGAAATTACTTTACAAGGTAAAATATTAAATATAGGAGGATTAAAAGAAAAACTGTTAGCTGCTCATAGAGGAGGTATAAAAAATGTATTAATACCTTATGAAAACAAAAGAGATTTAGAAAAAATACCAAAAAATATCTTGTCAGGATTAAAAATATATAAATTAAAAGAAGTAGAAGAAGTATTAATTTTATCATTAAAAAATTTTCCATATAAAAATTTTAAAAATGCGAAAAAAAAATAAAATAATGCTGGCAAAAAATGATTGCCAGCCTAGTTAATAAAAATATGCAAGATATATGATAAAATATTAAAAAAAACATGTTTTTATTTTTTTTTAAATCAAATAAAATGATAAAAAATTTTTTAGCAAAAGTAATTATAATAATTATAATTATATCATTTGTAATTAATAATTTTTTGTAATTATTAATTTTTATAAAATTAAAAATTTAATTAAAAATATAATATAATTACTATAAAAATAAAATTAATATGAAAACAAATTTTAAAAACAGGATATTTTGTGCAACTATTTTATAAACTAAATTGGTATTTTTTAAAAGAATGGAAAAAATATATTAGCGCTATAATTCTTCTTATTACAATATCTTTATTACAACTAATACCACCAAAATTAATGGGAACATTAATAGATACTATTGTAAAAAAAAAACATTCGAGTGATAAAATTTTTTATATAGTAATTTCAATATTTATTATATCTACTATAGTATACATATTAAGATATATGTGGAGAGTATTGTTGTTTGGAGCGTCTTATAAATTAGCTATAAATCTTAGAAGTAAAATATACAAATTTTTAAGTATACAAAACTCTGATTTTTATTTAAAAAATAAAACTGGAGATTTAATGGCTAAATCTACTAACGATGTAGATAGAGTAGTATCTGCTGCAGGTGAAGGAGTATTAACATTAGTAGATTCTATAGTAATAGGATCATTAGTATTATTAGTAATGATATTTCAAATAAATTTTTATTTAACTATAATATCATTGCTGCCAATGCCAATAATGGCTTATATAGTAAAAAAATATGGAGAAAAATTACATAAAAAATTTAAAAAATCTCAAAATGCATTTTCACTTTTAAACAATAATACACAAGAAAGTTTAACTAGCATAAGAATGATAAGATCATATGGATTAGAAAAAATTAAATTAAAAAAATTTAAAAAAGTAATAAAAAATGTTGGAAAAAAAAATATAGAAGTTTCTAAAGTAGATGCGCTATTTGATCCTATAATACATATTTCTATTTCTATTTCTAATTTGTTAGCAATAATATTAGGAGGAATATTAGTAATAGAAAACAAAATCACTCTTGGAGAGCTAACTAGTTTTATTATGTATTTAGGATTAATGATGTGGCCTATGTTAGCTTTAGCTTGGATGTTCAATATAGCAGAAAGAGGAAAAGTGTCACTACTTAGAATACAAAAAATAATAAATATAAAAAAAGAAAAAAAAAAATCTTTTTTAAACCTGCCTAAATATTACAAAAATTTGAAAATAAAAATATATAAATTTTCTTATAAAAATTCTAAAAATATAATTCTAAAAAATATTTATTTTAAAATAAAATTAGGAAATGTTATAGGAATATGTGGACCTATAGGATCAGGAAAAACTACTTTATTAAATATAATACAAAATAATCTAAATTTAATAAAAGGAAAAGTACTTTATAATAATGTATGTATAAAAAATATTAAAAAAGAAGAATGGAAATCTAATTTGTCAGTAGTAAATCAAAATAATTTTTTATTTTCAGATACTATAAAAAATAATATTCTAATTGGAAATTTAAATGCTTCTAAAAAAGAAATAAAAAAAGTTGCAAAATTATCATATATACACAAAGACATATTAGATTTTCCAAAAAAATATGAAACTAAAATAGGAGAAAAAGGAATAATGCTATCTGGAGGTCAAAAACAAAGATTATCTATAGCTAGAGCATTACTAACTAATTCCAAAATAATAATTTTAGATGATTCTTTATCTGCAGTAGATGAAAAAACTGAAAATAAAATATTAAAAAATTTAAGCAAAAATAAAGAAAAAAATAAAACAATAATATTAGTATCACATAAATTATCTACTTTGATTAATGCTGACAAAATAATAGTCTTAAAAAACGGTAAAATAGATCAAATTGGAAATCATTATGAATTAATAAAAGATAAAAAATGGTATTATAAAATGTTTAAATATCAACAATTGAAAAAAAAATTTAAAAAAGAAACAAACGAAAGAGATTAAATTTATATATGGATAAAATAAAACTTAATTTTTCACCTATTTTAATAAGATTATTGAAATATGGAACTTTATATAAAAAAAAAATATTATATGTATTAATATTATTACTATCTTCATCAATTTGTGAAGTAATATGTCCTATATTAATAAGTTATTTTATAAAAAATATTATAGAAATAAATTCAATAGAAACTAAAACATTTATATTAATAATTTCTAGTTTTATAATTTTACAAATTATATCTGCATTATGTAATTATTTTGAAATAATAATATTTAGTAAAATATCTACAAAAATAGTAAAAAAAATTAGATTTAATGTAATGAAATCAGCATTATATCAACCAATAAAAATATTTGACAAAAAACCTATAGGACAAATAGTATCTAAAGTTACAAATGATACTGAAACTATAAAAGAGCTATATGAAAGAGTTATTCCTTCAACTATAAGAAATGCAATATTAATAACAATTATATTAATAACAATGTTTTTATTAGAATGGAAAATGGCTTGCATATCAATAATAATGTTTCCAGTAATTACTACCATAATGGTAATATATCAAAAATATAGCACTCCAATAATAAGAAAATTAAGATCTTACATTGCTGAAATAAATAATGTATTTAATGAAACAATAAATGGAATGCAAATAATACAACAATTTAATAAAGAAAGAATGTTCTATAAAAAAATAAAAAAAATAAGTAAATTACATTATTTATATAGAATGAAAATATTAAAATTAGATGGATTTTTATTAAGACCATTGTTTAGTTTTTGTACTAATATAATACTATGTGGATTAATATTATTGTTTAACTTTTTTCCAAAAGAATCGTTTCAAGTAAGTACTTTATATGTTTTTATAAATTATTTAAATAGATTAAATGAACCTATGCTATCTATAATAAATCAACAATCTACGTTACAACAATCTATAGTTTCAGGAGAAAGAATATTTAAATTAATAGATTCTCAAAAACAAGAATATGGACTTAATAATAATCCCATAAAACATGGTAAAATATATATAAAAAATTTAAGTTTCTATTATTCAAATAAAGAAAAAAAAATATTAAAAAATATAAACATAAAAATAAAAAAAAAAAAATTTGTTGCTTTTGTAGGACATACTGGAAGTGGTAAAAGTACTTTAGCTAATTTAATAATAGGAAATTATAAAATAAATAAAGGAAATATATACATAGATAATAAAAAAATAGAAGAAATAAGTAGAAAAGTAATCACAAAAGACATAGGAATAGTACAACAAGATCCATTTATTTTTACAGATACATTATTTAATAATATTTCATTGAAAAGAAAGGTTTCTAAAAAAAAAATAATAAAAATTATAAAAAATGTTGAACTATATGATCTAGTAAAAAAAAATAGAAAAGGAATTCATATGAAAATTAACGAAAAAGGAAACAACATTTCACAAGGCCAAAAACAATTAATATCTCTAGCAAGAATATTAGTAAAAAAACCAAAAATTTTAATATTAGATGAATCTACAGCAAATATAGACTCTAACACTGAAAAAAAAATTCAAAAAATATTGTTTAAAATAAAAAAAGATATAACTTTAATAATAATAGCTCATAGACTTTCTACTATAATACAAGCAGATAAAATATTTGTTTTTAATAAAGGTAAAATAATAGAAAAAGGAAATCATAAAAAATTGATGAAAAACAAAAAGTTTTATTGGAGAATGTATACACTACAACTTCATAACAAAAAAATATTTTAGTAAAAAAATATATCTTCTGTCAACTTTAACTTAAGTACCTGATTTAATTTAAATTGGCTGCTTTTTTCCAAATCTGACCAAATGTTTAAATTATCAGAACATAAGGGCTAACAGAAGATATTTTTTATTATAATATAAAATTTAATATAAAACAACAATATATTAAACAAAAAATATAAGATGAAAAAATTTTAATATTACAATTTTTATAAAAATAATATATAATTATAAAATTATGAGTTATAAAATATTAGCTATAAAATATAGACCAAAATGTTTTAAAGAAGTAGTAGGTCAAAAATATATAATAAAATCAATATATAATAGCTTTAAATTTAAAAAAATACATCAATCATGGATATTTTCTGGTAAAAGCGGGATAGGAAAAACAACTATATCAAGACTATTATCAAAAAGTTTAAGTTGCAAAATTGGAATAAAATATCTTCCTTGTTTAAAATGTAACAATTGTATAGAAATATTAAATGGAAATTTTATAGATCTTATAGAAATTGATGCAGCATCTAAAACTAAAGTAGAAGAAATAAAAGAAATATTAGAAAATTCTAGATATCTTCCTATAAAAGGAAGATTTAAAATTTATATAATTGATGAAGTACATATGCTATCTAAACATAGCTTTAATGCTTTATTAAAAATTTTAGAAGAACCATATAAACATATAAAATTTATATTAGCTACAACAAATATAAAAAAAATACCAGAAACAATAATTTCTAGATGCATATGTTTTAATTTAAAACAAATTAGTAAAAAACAAGTAGAAAAATATTTAGTTAACTTATTAAAAAAAGAAAATATAAATATAGAAAAAAATGCAATAGAAATAATATATGAAGAATATAAAGGAAATATAAGAAGTTCTTTAAATATTATAGAACAAGCTATATTATTAAATAAAAATATAATTACAGAAAAAAATATAATAAATATTTTAGGGAAAATAGATCAAAAAAAAATATTTTTATTAACAAAATATTTAATAACAAAAAAAAAAAATAAAGTTTTTGAAATATTAAACAAAATTAATGCATCTAATTTTCAATGGAAAATAATACTAGACAATATATTAAAACTATTACATCATCTCGCCGTTTTAAAAAAAATTGGATTTTCTATAGAAAAAAAAACGTATATGAAAAATCATAAAGATGAAATTTTTAAAATATTAAAAAATATAAAATTTTCAAAAATATATAAATATTATAAAACTATAATAAAAGGAAAAAAAGAAATTAAATTTTCTATAAATCCTAGAATATGTGTAGAAATGGCATTATTAAAAATTTTATAAAAAAACTAATAAAAATAAGGTGAAAAATGTTTACAAACGAAAAATTAGGAAATTTAATGAAACAAGCTCAACAAATGCAAGAAAAAATGTCTAAAATGCAAGAAGAAATGGCTAAAATAGAAGTTACTGGAGAAGCAGGAGCTGGTTTAGTAAAAGTAACAATAAACGGTATACATAATTGTAGGAAAGTAGAAATTGATCCAACTTTGTTAGAAGATGATAAAGAAATATTGGAAGATTTAGCTACAGCAGCTTTTAATGATGCATCAAGAAGAATATCTGAAGCGCAAAAGAAAAAAATGTCCAATATTTCTAATAATTCACAATTACCTAATGGATTTAATTTTCCTTTTTAGTATTAAAATATTTAAAAAAAAGTTATACAAAGTTTAAAATATTAAAAATAAAATTATTTAATAAAACATATTTTAAAAATGTTTAATAAAATTTAAACTAGGAAAAAAAATGAAAGTAGAAAAATATTCATTTAAATCAGAATCAAAACAACTATTAAATTTAATGATACATTCATTATATTCTAATAAAGAAATATTTATCAGAGAATTAATATCAAATTCATCTGATGCAATAGAAAAATCAAGATTTTTATTACTTTCTAATGAAAATTTTTCAAATATTAATATAAAATATGAAATAAAAATATATCTAGATGAAAAAAATAAACAAATAAAAATTAGTGACAATGGAATAGGAATGAAAAAAGATGAAATAATAAAAAATTTAGGAACTATTGCAAAATCAGGAACAAAATCTTTTATAAAATCTATAAAAAAAAATAAAAATAATAATTTTATAGGAAAATTTGGAGTTGGTTTTTATTCATCTTTTATAGTAGCTAAAGAAGTACATGTAAATACATTATCAATATATGATAAAAATAATTTCGGTATAATATGGAAATCACATGGTGATGGAAAATATTCAATAGAAAAATCAGAAAAAAAAAGTGTAGGAACTGATGTAACATTATTTTTAAAAGATTCAGAAAGTTATTTAACAAATTACTATACAATAAAAAACATTATAAAAAAATATTCAGATCATATAAACATACCTATAAAAATAAGAAAATATGACAAAAAAAATAAATATAAATGGAAAAAAATAAATTTAGCAGAATCTATATGGACATTAGAAAAAAAAAATATAAGAAAAGAACAATATATTAATTTTTATAAATATATGACAAATGATAACCATGATCCTTTAATATGGACTCATAATAAAGTTGAAGGAAATATAGAATATATAATTTTACTATACATACCTTCAAAAGCTCCATGGGATATATGGAATAGAGAAAAAAAAAATGGTTTAAAATTATATATAAATAAAGTATATATAATGGATAATGTAGAACAATTTTTACCACATTATTTAAGATTTGTAAAAGGCATAATAGATTCTAAGGATTTATCTTTAAACATATCTAGAGAAATACTTCAAGAAAACAAAAACATAGAAATTATAAAAAAAATAATTACTAAAAAAATATTAATACTAATAAAAAATATTGACAAAAAAAAATATATAAATTTTTGGCAAGAATTTGGCTCTATAATAAAAGAAGGAATAGCTGAAGATATAGAAAATAAAGAACTAATTTGTGATTTATTGTTATTTTCTTCTATAAAAACTAATAATGAAAATAAATATTTATCTTTAAATGAATATATTGGAAATATGAAAAAATCTCAAAAAAATATATATTTTATTACTTCAGATAATTATAAATCAGCAAAAAATAGTCCTCATCTAGAAATATTTAAACAAAAAAAAATAGATGTGTTAATACTTCATGAAAGAATAGATGAATGGATGATGAACTATCTAACAGAATTTAAAGGAATAAAATTTCAATCTGCAAACAAATTTGATGAAACATTAAATGAAATAGTAAATAAAAAAAATAAAAATCAAGAAAAATCATCAGAAAAAATAAACAATCTAATAAAAAAAATAGAAAAAATATTAAAAAATAAAGTTAAAAAAGTAAATTTAACATATAAATTTTCAGAAACAGCTGCAGCTCTGACAACAGATTCTAATGAAATTAGTACTCAAATGGCAAAATTATTTTCTGCGGCTGGACAAAAAGTACCTGAAATTAAATATATTTTTGAAATAAATCCAAATCATAAATTAATAAAAAAAATTTCTAATATTTCAAATAAAAAACATTTTAAAGAATTTGTAAAAATGTTATTTGAGCAATCTCTTTTAAACGAAAAAGGATCTCTTTTAGAACCTAATAAATTTGTAAAAAGAATAAATTATTTGTTAACAAAAAATATTATGTAATAAACTTAATTTTACAAAAATGTGAAAAAATAAATATGAAAATAATTATATTAGGAGCTCCTGGAAGTGGAAAAGGAACTCAATCAAATGTAATATCAAAAAAATATAATATAAAAAAAATTTCTTTAGGAGAAATATTTAGAAAAAATATAAAAAAAAAAATTATTTAGGAAAAATTATAAAAAAAAAAATTGAAAATGGACAATTAGTAGACGATAAAATATCCATTAAAGTAATAAAAAATAGAATTTCTAAAAAAGATTGTAAAAAAGGATATATATTAGACGGATTTCCAAGAACATATAAACAATTAAAAAGTATATTTAATAAAAATATCAAAATAAACTGCATAATAGAAATTTTAACAAATAAAAAAACAATATTAGAAAGAATATCAGGAAGATTAGTGCATGAAAAATCAGGAAGAACGTATCATAAAATATTTTTCCCTCCAATAATTAAAAATAAAGATAATATTACTGGAGAAAAATTAATAAAAAGAAAAGATGATAAAATAAAAATAGCAGAAAAAAGATTTAAAGAATATAAAAAAGAAATAAAAAAAATAAGAAAATATTTTATAAAAAAAATATTAAACAATAAAATATATTATATAGTAGATGGAAACTTAGAAAAAAAAGTAATAAGTAAAAATATATTAAAAATAATAAAAAAATATATTTAATTATTTTTTGCACTCTACAAGATTCGAACTTGTGACCCACGGCTTAGAAGGCCGTTGCTCTATCCAACTGAGCTAAGAGTGCATTTTTTAAACAAATATATTATATATTATTTCATTATATAAAATATAAGAATGCATTTTTTTTATAAAATTTGCAAGCACTTTTTAAAAATTATAATATAATTTTTTTTTAAATGGAGTAAAAATGTTAAGTAAAATAATTGATGGAAAAAAAATAGCAAAATGTTTACAAAAAAAAATAAAAAAAAAAATAATGAAAAAAGTTCAAAATGGTAATAGACCTCCTGGAATAGCAGTTATATTAATAGGAAATAATTCTTCTTCAAAACTTTATGTAAAAAAAAAAAAAATAGCATGTAAAAAAGTAGGATTTGTATTTAAATATTGGAAATTCAAAAATTCTATTAAAGAAATAGAAATATTAAAATTAATAAAAAAATTAAATAAAAGTATAGAAATAGATGGAATATTAGTCCAACTTCCATTACCTAATCATATAAATTATAGAAATATAATGTGTTCTATATCACATAAAAAAGATGTAGATGGTCTTAATCCATATAATGCTGGACATTTATTTCAACAAAATTCTATAATTACGCCATGCACACCAAAGGGTATAATGACATTAATAAAAAAATATAAAATAAACATTTTTGGATTAAATGCTCTTATAATCGGTGCTTCAAATATAGTAGGAAAACCAATAAGTATGGAACTTTTAGCATCTGGATGTACAATAACTATAGCTAATAAAAATACAAAAAATTTAATAAATTATACTAAAAATGCAGATTTATTAATAGTTGCTATAGGAAAACCTAATTTTATAAAAAAATCTTGGATAAAAAAAAACTCTATAATATTCGATGTTGGAATTAACAAAACAAAAGATGGTAAAATAATAGGAGATGTAAATTTAAAGTCAGTATATAAAAAAATATCTTATATAACACCAGTTCCAGGTGGAGTTGGTCCTATGACAGTAACTTCATTATTAGAAAATACATTGATAATGTATAAAAAATATTACAAAAATTAGTTCTAATAAATTTTTTATTTAATTTTCCAAAAAGTTTTATAATTACTATCTTCTAAAAAAATTCCTATTGAATTAATTTTTTTTCTAATATTATCAGATTTACTCCAATTTTTATTTTTTCTAGAAAAATTTCTTGTATTTATTAAAATTTCTATTTTTTCTTTAGAAATTATATTATTAAAAGTTCTATTTTTTTTTTTTTTAAAAAAATCATCAAAACTTAAATAAAAAAATCCTAAAATTCTACCTAAAAAAAACAATTTAGTTGATAAAATATTTGAATTAATTATATTATTTTTTTTTTCTATATTTATTCTTTTAGAAATACTAAATAATATAGAAATTGCTTTAGGAGTATTAAAATCATCGTTCATTGCACACATAAATTTTTTTTCAAACATTTTTGATTCTTTTGTTATACAATTATTAATTTTCATATTTAACAAAGAATAATATAATCTTTCCATAGAAAGTCTAGACTTTTTAAAACTATTTTTATCATAAATCAAAGGTTTTCTATAACTAATAGATAAAAAAAAATGTCTTATAGTATCAGAATCATAATCCAAAATAGATTGTTTTAAACTATAAAAATTTTTTAAAGATTTAGACATTTTAAATTTTTTATAAATTAATAATCCAGAATGTATCCAATATTTTACATATTTTTTATTTTTTAAAAAACAAGAAGATTGAGATCTTTCATTTTCATGATGAGGAAACAATAAATCTAATCCACCTCCATGTATATCAAAAACTTTACCACAATATTTATAACTTAATGCAGAACATTCAATATGCCATCCAGGTCTACCATACCCCCAAGGAGAGTTCCATGAAATATTATTTTTATTTTTTTCATCTTTCTTATCAACTAATTTCCATAAAACAAAATCTTTACTTGTTCTTTTATTTAAAAAATCAATATTATTATTTTTTTTTATTAAATTAGACAATATTTGTTTTGATAATATTCCATAAGATTTAAAACTTGAAATAGAAAACATAATATCACCATTATTAGATATATATGCATTCCTCAAATGTAATAATTTTGTTATAAATTTAATTATTATATTTATATTATCAGTAACTCTCGGTTCAAAATCTGGTAATAAAATATTTAAATTTAAAAAATCATTTTTCATACTTTTTATAATTCTATTTACTAAAGAAAAAATTTTTTCATTATTTTTCAATGATTTTTTAATTATTTTATCATCTATATCAGTAATATTTCTAACATATTTTACTTCATATCCAATATGTTTTAAATATCTTATTATCATATCAAACACAATAAATGTTCTTCCATGACCCAAATGACAAAAATCATATACAGTAATTCCGCAAACATAAATAAAAACTTTTTTTGGAAAAAATGTTTTAAATTTTTCTTTTAAGTTCTTTAAAATATTAAAAATCTTTAACATTTATATCTCTGAAAATAATAAAAAATTTTAATATCCTGGCAATTACCTACTCTCACACAAGGATACCTTGTACTACCATCGGTGTTGAAATGTTTCACTTCTGAGTTCGATATGGATTCAGGTGGTACCATAACACTATATCGCCAGGATATAAAATAGTTCAAAAAAAATTATGCATAAAATTTTTTATAAAATAACAGAAAAAAACAAAACTAATAAAACATTTCTGGTGTTGTAAGGTTAAGCCTCTCAGGTAATTAGTACTAGTTAGCTTAACATGTCACCATGCTTACACATCTAGCCTATCAACGTTGTAGTCTACAACAACCTTTAAGTAAACTAAAATTATTTAGTTTAGGGAAGACTAATCTTAGGGTAAGTTTCGTGTTTAGATGCTTTCAGCACTTATCTTTTCCGTATTTAGCTACCGGGCAATGCCATTGGCATGACAACCCGAACACCAGTGATACGTCCACTTCGGTCCTCTCGTACTAGAAGTAGATCCCTTCAATCTTCCTACGCCCACGACAGATAGGGACCGAACTGTCTCACGACGTTCTAAACCCAGCTCGCGTACCACTTTAAATGGCGAACAGCCATACCCTTGGGACCTGCTCCAGCCCCAGGATGTGATGAGCCGACATCGAGGTGCCAAACACCGCCGTCGATATGAACTCTTGGGCGGTATTAGCCTGTTATCCCCGGAGTACCTTTTATTTGTTGAGCGATGGCCTTTCCATACAGAACCACCGGATCACTAAGACCTGCTTTCGCATCTGCTCGCATTATCACGCTTGCAGTTAAACTGGCTTATGCCTTTACACTAAACTTACGATTTCCGACCGTAATTAGCCAATCTTTGTGCTCCTCCGTTACTCTTTGGGAGGAGACCGCCCCAGTCAAACTACCCACCAGACAATGTCTCTATACCGGATAACGGATATTAGGTTAGAATAATAAATTCTAAAGGGTGGTATTTCAATTTTCGACTCCAATTAACCTGACGATTAATTTTCAAAGTCTTCCACCTATTCTACACATCAAAAGTCATCATTCAATGTCAAGCTATAGTAAAGGTTCACGGGGTCTTTCCGTCTTGCCGCGGGTATACTGCATCTTCACAGCAATTTCAATTTCACTGAGTCTCGGGTGGAGACAGTCTAGCCATCATTACGCCATTCGTGCAGGTCGGAACTTACCCGACAAGGAATTTCGCTACCTTAGGACCGTTATAGTTACGGCCGCCGTTTACCGGGGCTTCAATCCAGAGCTTCAGAAAAAAATCTTAACACCTTTTATTAACCTTCCGGCACCGGGCAGGCGTCACACCGTATACTTCCACTTTCGTGTTTGCACAGTGCTGTGTTTTTAATAAACAGTTGCAGCTAGCTGGTGTCTTAGACTAGTTTCAGCTATAAAAGTAAATTTTTTCACATAATACTAGCGTGCCTTCTCCCGAAGTTACGGCACCATTTTGCCTAGTTCCTTCACCCGAGTTCTCTCAAGCGCTTTAGTATTCTCTACCCAACTACCTGTGTTGGTTTGTGGTACGATTTTACTTTACATAAAGTTTAGAGGATTTTCTTGGAAGCATGGTGTAAATCACTTCACTATTTTCATAATTAGTCATAACGCCTCAGATTAAAAAATGATCGGATTTACCTAATCATTAACTCCTACACGATTAAACCAGGACAACCAACACCTGGATGATCTAACCTTCTCCGTCACCCCATCACAGTAAAATAAAGAACAGGAATATTAACCTGTAATCCATCGATTACGCTTTTCAGCCTCACCTTAGGTGTCGCCTTACCCTGCCCCGATTAACGTTGGACAGGAACCCTTAGTCTTTCAGCGAGCAAGTTTTTCACTTGCTTTATCGTTACTTATGTCAGCATTCGCACTTCTGATACCTCCAACATGTCTCACAACATATCTTCCACAGCTTACAGAACGCTCCCCTACCCAATAAAAAAATATTTACATAAAAATTTTCTTTACATAAAAATATTAAATTATTGCCATAGCTTCGGTGTATAATTTAGCCCCGTTAAATCTTCCGCGCAAGACGACTTGACTAGTGAGCTGTTACGCTTTCTTTAAATGATGGCTGCTTCTAAGCCAACATCCTAGCTGTTTATGCCTTCTCACATCGTTTACCACTTAATTATAACTTAGGGACCTTAGCTGATGGTCTGGGTTGTTTCCCTTTCCACAACGAACGTTAGCACCCGCTGTGTGTCTCCCATGATAAAATTATACGGTATTCGGAGTTTGCATCGGTTTGGTAGGCCTAGATGACCCCTAGCCGAAACAGTGCTCTACCCCCGCAAATTAATTACATGAGGCGCTACCTAAATAGCTTTCGGGGAGAACCAGCTATCTCCCGGTTTGATTGGCCTTTCACCCCTAACCACAGATCATCCGCTAATTTTTCAACATTAGTCGGTTCGGTCCTCCAGTTAGTTTTACCTAACCTTCAACCTGTCCATGGCTAGATCACCGGGTTTCGGGTCTGTATCCTGAAACTAAATCGCCATGTTTCAGACTCGGTTTCCCTGCGGCTCCCTTATTTAAGTTAACCTTGCTACAGAATACAAGTCGCTGACCCATTATACAAAAGGTACGCAGTCACTTTTTTATTAAAAAAAAAATTTATAAAAAGCTCCTACTGCTTGTACGTATATGGTTTCAGGATCTATTTCACTCCCCTTACCGGGGTTCTTTTCGCCTTTCCCTTACGGTACTTTGTTCACTATCGGTCAGTCAGTAGTATTTAGCCTTAGAGGATGGTCCCCCTATCTTCAAACAAGATTTCACGTGTCTCGTTCTACTTTTTGAGTATATAATAATTATAGTTTTCGTATACTGGGTTATCACCAATTGTTACCAATTTTTCCAAATTGTTTTACTAACTTTAATTAATATAATTTACTCTGGCTTTTCCCATTTCGCTCGCCACTACTCAGGGAATCTCAATTGATTTCTTTTCCTCAAGGTAATAAGATGTTTCAGTTCCCTTGGTTCGCTTTTTTAATCTATATATTCAATTAAAAATGATGATTATATTCATCGGGTTTCCCCATTCGGATATTATCGGTTAAAACGTTTCTTATCAACTTACCGATACTTTTCGCAGATTAGCACGTCCTTCATAGCCTCTGACTGCCAAGGCATTCACCATATACGCTTAAACGCTTAACCTTACAACCCACAAATGTTTTATTTTATATTTATAAAAATATAATTAAAATTTTGTTAAATTCTGATTTTTTAAAGAGCATTATTATTAATTTAACTATATAAAATTAAATTAACAATAATATGAAAAAATAAAATATTATAAGAAAATAAATTTCTTGTCCCCTAGGGGATTTGAACCCCTGTTGCCGCCGTGAAAGGGCAGTGTCCTAAACCTCTAGACGAAGGGGACTAAAAAAAAATATTAAAATAAATTTTCTAATAACATAACTTTATATACTATAAATATTAATACTACATAATGAAAAAAAAGAGTCAAGAAGTTTATTAAATTATTTTTTAAAAAATTAAATTTTTATTTTATTTTTTAACTTTATTATAGTTTTTTTTATATTCGGAAATTTTTTAAACCATAAAAAACAAGAATGAGCAGCTTGACAAACTAACATTCCTATTCCATCTTGTAAATAATTTGATCCATGTTTTTTACACCATTTTAAAAAAG
Organism: Buchnera aphidicola (Pseudoregma panicola); assembly: GCF_039376655.1. NCBI lineage: Bacteria > Pseudomonadati > Pseudomonadota > Gammaproteobacteria > Enterobacterales > Erwiniaceae > Buchnera > Buchnera aphidicola. The sequence goes on from NZ_CP135000.1 coordinate 350,533, forward strand.
GAGTTATTCTACCATTTTTTTTAAAACATAAATCATAACAATAAGAATTTTCTGAAATAATAGATTTAGGAATATCTGGAACTTGATTAAAAACCCCACTAGAAGTGGCGTTTATTATTAAATCAAAATTATAATTTTTTATTGTTTTATTTTTTAAATAAAATATATTTCCAAATTTATTAAATTTTTCTGATAAAATTTTTGCTTTATAAAAAGTTCTATTATATATATATATATTATTGTTTTTAGAAATTAAATTTGGAACTATTCCATAAGCAGCCCCACCTGCACCAATTAACAAAATATTATTTTTTTCCTTAAGAAAATTTAATCTTTTTAAATCTGCTATAATACCTATTCCATCAGTATTGTCTCCTAATAAAACATTATCTTCAATTTTCTTTAAAGTATTTACTGATCCACAAATTTTTGCTCTATTAGTTAAAATATCTATATGTTGAATTATTTTTTTTTTATATGGTAATGTTATATTAGCTCCTAAATTATATTTTTCTTTAAAAAACTTTTTTAAAAAAATGTTTAAACAATTTTTTGGAGTTAAAACAGTTTTATAAAAATATTTAATATTAATTTGTTTAGAAAAAATTTTATGTACAACTGGAGATAAAGAATGACTAACTGGATTTCCAAAAAGAGAAATATAAAAATTATCTAAATCAACCATTTCTAATATATTCTCCATTTATAATATTTATTATAGTAGAAGGATTTTTTTTTAAGTCAACATAACCATTCATAATACAAAATTTTTTACCAAATTGCTTTAAAACTTCTTTTATATTTCTACAAGGACTAAAACCACTTAAATTAGCACTAGTAGATATTATTGCTTTTCCAAAATTTTTACATAAACTTTTTACAAATTTATTTTTAGTTATTCTTATTGCTACTAGTTTAGAATGTCCTTTTATATAAAAAGATACATTTTTATTAGCAGGATGTAAAAGAGTAAAGTTTCCAGGCCAAAATTTATAAAATTTTTTTAAATTATTTTTAGAAACATTTTTTATAGAAATATATTTTTTTACATGTCTATAATCATGAGATATTATTATCAAACCTTTTTTTACATTTCTATTTTTTATTTTCAATAAATTTACAATAGCTTTTTCATTATCAGGATCACATCCTATTCCAAATACTGATTCAGTAGGATATATAACTAATTTTCCATTTTTTAAATGCATAATACATTTATTTATATTTTTTTGACATTCAATATACATAAAAAACTTATAAAAAAAAATTATAAACAAAATACATATAATAATTTTTATATTGATTTATTTAATATAATTAAAGATAATAAAATTATATGAATATAAAATATTATCATATAAAAAAAATATTTTAAACAAAAAAATAATGAAAACATTAAAAATATTAAAATATCCTAATAAAAAATTAAGATATATATCAAAACCCGTAGTAAAAATAGATAAAAAAATTCAAAATATAATAGATAAAATGTTTAAAACTATGATATTAGAAAATGGCATAGGTTTATCTGCAATTCAAGTTGGAATTCCTTTGCAAATAATAACAATAATAGATACAGAAAATGTTAACAAAAAGATTATAATAATAAATCCTAAAATAATAAAAAAAAAAAAAAAAATATTAAAAAGTGAAGGATGTTTATCATTTCCAAATCAACAAGCTATTGTTCCAAGATATAAATATTTAAATATAAAAGCTTTAAATTATTATGGAAAAAAAATAAAAATAAAAGCTAAATCTTTACTATCAATATGTATACAACATGAAATAGATCATTTATCAGGAAAACTTTTTATAGATTATCTTTCTGATTTAAAAAAAAATATTATAAAAAAAAAGATGAAAAAAATGTATAAAAAAATAAAATGAAAACAAAAATAAAAAAAAGACTAAAAATAGTTTTTGTTGGTACTACTGATTTTGCTAAAAAATACTTAAAATCTTTAATAAAATCAAAACATAAAATAACAAAAGTTATAACAAAAAGAATATTTTTTAAAAGAAAATGTATTTCTGAAGTGGAAAAAATTGCAAAAAAAAATTTTATACCAGTAATTTATAAAACCAATTTAAATAACTCAAAAATAATAAGAAAAATTAAAAAAAAAAATCCAGATATAATGATAATAGTTGCATATGGAGAAAAAATACCTGAAAAAATAATAAATATTTTTCCTCTAAAAGCAATAAATATACATCCTTCTATTTTGCCAAGATGGAAGGGCCCCTCTCCAATACAAAGAGCAATATTAAATGGAGATAAAGAAACTGGTATTAGTATTATATTAATAAATGAAAAAATTGATTCAGGAAACATATTATATAAAAAAAAATGTAAAATAGAAAAAAAAGATACATTTTTAAGTTTATCTAAAAAATTATGTAATATTGGAATAAAATGTATGTTTTTAACCCTAAAAAATATTTATAAAAATAAAGAACATAAACAAAAGGACATAAAAAATAATAATTTATATGCACATAAAATTAAAAAGTCAGAAACAAAATTAGTTTGGTCAAAAAAAGCAATAGATATAGAAAGATCTATAAGAGCCTTTTTCCCAAATCCAGGAAATTATTTTATATATAAAAAAAAAAGAATCAAAATAATAGAATCTAAAATATTTTTTTCTAAAAAAAAGTGTTTACATGGAAAAATAATTAAAATTTCAAAAAATGGAATATATGTAGGAACAAAAGAAAATTATCTAATAATAAAAAAAATTCAATTAGAAGGAAAAAAAATAATAAATTCTATAGACATATATAATGGATATAAAAATTTTTTTAAAATCGGAGATGTAATTAAATAAAAATAAATTTTATAAAAATTTATATAAATAATAGTTATAAAAAATAACTATTATTTATAATATTTCATATGAAAAATATTTATACATTTTTTTTATAATTTTTTTTTAACAACATTGTTTTTTTTCTACCTACTAATTCTATATAAGACATTGAAGCATTGTCTCCACTTCTAAATCCACATTTTAAAATTCTAGTATATCCTCCTTGTCTTTTTAAAAAAAATGGTGCTATATCAATAAAAAGTTTCTTTACCATATATATATTCCTTATCCTAGAAAAAACTATTCTTCTATTATGTAAAGAGTCTATTTTTGCAATAGTAATTATTTTTTCTGAAAATTTTCTTAATTCTTTAGCTTTTTCTAAAGTGGTTTTAATTCTTTCATATTCAAACAAAGAACACATCATATTTTTAATCATCGATTTAAAATGACTTCTTGTACGATTAAATTTTTTTCCAGATTTTTTATGTCTCATAAAAACTCTCCAAAAAAAATATAAAATTTTTTAATATAAAAATAAAATATACAAAAGTTCTACTCTAATAAATCTTTAGGTGGCCAATTTTTTAATTTAGTTCCTAAAAATAGATTTCTAGAAGCTAAAACATCTTTTATTTCAGTAAGAGATTTTTTACCTAAATTAGGAGTTTTTAAAAGCTCTACTTCTGTTTTTTGTATTAAATCACCTATATAATGCACGGATTCAGATTTTAAACAATTAGCAGACCTTACAGTTAATTCTAAATCATCTACTGGTCTTAACAAAGCTGGATCAAACTTAGGCTTTTTCTCTTTTACTTTATTTTTTTTAATATCTTTTAAGTATATAAAAGATTCCAACTGTTCTGATAAAATTGTAGAAGCATATCTTATCGCACTCTCAGGATCAATTGTTCCATTAGTTTCTATAAATATTATTAATTTGTCTAAATCAGTTCTTTGTTTTACTCTAGCTGATTCTACATTATAAGATATATGATTAATAGGACTATACCAAGCATCTAATAATAATCTACCTAAAGAAGAATCTTTGTTATCAATTCTACTAGAAGCAGGAGAATATCCTATACCTTTTTCTGCTTTAATTCTCATTTTTATTGATGAATTTTTAGAAGTAAGACTACAAATAAAATGTTTTAATTTTATTATTTCTATATCTCCATCATGAGAAATATCAGAAGCAACAACATTGCATTCTCCATATTTTTCTATAGTCATAAATGAAAAATCTTTACTATGTATTTTAACTGGAAGTTCTTTTAAATTTAACAATATATTTATTATATCTTCTTTAACACCATCTTTTGTACTATACTCATGTAATACTCCTTCTATAAAAACTTCTGTAATAGCACATCCAGGAATAGAAGACAGTAATATTCTTCTTAAAGCATTTCCTAAAGTATTACCAAATCCTCTCTCTAATGGCTCTAAAGTAACTCTAGATTTGTTTGAAGTAATTTTTTTTATATCAACTAATTTTGGCTTTAATAGTGTAGAGATAAAACTATGATACATAATACCTCCATTATTAAATTAAAACAAATATTATTTAGAATAAAATTCTACTATAAGATGTTCATTTATATCAGAAGATAAATCATTTCTTTCTGGTATTTGTTTAAAAGTTCCAATCATATCAGAAATGTTAACGTCTATCCATAAAAATTTTTCATATTGTTTAGAAATTTCTAATGAAGCCTTTATTCTAGATTGATTTTTAGAACTTTTTTTTATTTTTATAATATCATTTATATTTACTTGATATGATGGAATATTAACTATTTTATCATTTACTAAAATAGTTTTATGGCTAACCAATTGTCTAGATTCTGATCTAGTACTTCCAAAACCCATTCTATATACTACATTATCTAATCTTCTTTCTAAAAGTTTTAATAAATTTTCTCCAGTATTTCCCTTTATTTTTGACGCTTTTTTATAATAATTTCTAAATTGTTTTTCTAAAATTCCATATAACCTTTTAACTTTTTGCTTTTCTCTAAATTGAACACCATAATCTGAAATTCTAGTTTTCTTTATACCATGTTGACCAGGAAAACTAGAAATTTTACATTTAGTATCTATAGATCTTAACCCAGATTTTAAAAACAAATCTGTACCCTCTCTTCTACTTAATTTTAATTTAGGTCCTAAATATTTTGCCATGTTTTTTTCCTAATAATAATATTTATACTCTTCTTTTTTTTGAAGGTCTGCATCCATTATGAGGTATTGGAGTTACATCAATAATATTAGTTATCTTAAATCCTGCAGAATTAAAAGCTCTAATTGCTGATTCTCTTCCAGGACCTGGACCTTTTACCATTATTTCTAAATTTTTTATATTATAAGATTTTACAGATTCAGAACATTTTTCAGCTGCAACCTGAGCAGCAAATGGAGTAGACTTCCTAGATCCTCTAAAACCAGATCCGCCAGATGTAGCCCAACTCAATGTATTTCCTTTTTTATCTGTAATAGTTACAATAGTATTATTAAAAGAAGCATGAATATGAGCTATTCCATCTGTAATATGTTTTTTAATTTTTTTTTTAGATTTTGTCAAAACTTTTTTCATTTTATTACTCTTTATATTTTTAATTAAAAATTATTTTTTCAATATTTTTCTAGGACCTTTTCTAGTTCTAGCATTTGTTTTAGTTCTTTGACCTCTTACTGGCAGACCTCTTCTATGTCTTAGTCCTCTATAACAACCTAAATCCATTAATCTTTTTATACATAATTTATTTTTTCTTCTTAAATCACCTTCTATAACAAATTTAGATATACTTTCTCTTAACAAATCTAATAATTTTTCATCCAAAGAACCTATTTTTGAAAAATATGATATATTCAAATTTTTACAAATATAATTAGCTCTTGATTTTCCAATACCATATATCATACTTAAAGCTATATTTACATGTTTATTATTTTCTATATTAATGCCTTGAATACGAATCATATTTTATGAAATTCCTAATTTTAAATTTTTAATAACTACCCTTGCCTTTGCTTATGTTTTTTATCATTTTTACAAGTTACAACAATTACATTATTTCTTTTTACTATTTTACATGATTTACATAATCTTTTAACAGAAGTTCTTACTTTCATATAAAACCTTTAATTTAAAAAAAACTATTTTCAATTTTATTACTAGAATTTTGAAAATTTTTATAATATATATTAGAAACAATAATATTTTGTATTTGACTAATACAATCTATAATAACCACTATTACTATTAACAAAGAAGTTCCACCAAAATATAAATTAAAATTTAAAAAATATTTTACAAATTCAGGAACCATGCAAATAAAAGACATATATATAGAACCTATAAAAGTCAATTTAGTAACAATTTTCTTGATATATTCAGAAGTATTATTACCTGGTCTAATTCCTTTTATAAAAGCTCCAGATTTTTTTAAATTTTCTGACGTATCCTTAGAATTAAACGTTAAATTAGTATAAAAAAAACAAAAAAATACTATTAAAAAAATATAACTAGATGTATAAAAAAAACTATTTGGTTGAAAATATTTTAAAAAATTTATTAAAAAATCATTTTTATGAAAACTTACTATCCAAGATAGTATTGTATATGGCAATAAAACTATACTAGATGCAAATATTGCTGGAACTACTCCTACTATATTTACTTTAAGAGGTAAATAACTATTATTAGAAATATACGACATTTTTCTATGATTTATGTTAGCATATTGAATATTTATTTTATAGTAACTTCTTTCTATAAAAGTAACTAAAAAAATTACACAAAATATAAAAAAAATTAAAAATAAAAATAAAAAATAATTAATATTTTCTAATCTAAATTTTTCTATAACATTTATAATAGAACGCGGAATGCCAGATATTATTCCTAAAAATATTATAATAGACATTCCATTTCCTATACTATACTTAGTAATAAGATCTCCAAGCCATATTAAAAACATAGTACCTGTCATCAAGCTTAAAGAACATAAAATATAAAAACATATTCCTGAATTTATAACTAAATTTTTAAATATATATATGTGTGGCAAACTAATAGATATACAAATAGATTGAATAATTGATAAAATGAAAGAAAGATATTTTGTATATCTATTAATTTGTATTTTTCCAATTTCTCCATTTTTTTTCATGCTTTTAAATTTTGTGCTTATAAAAGTAAGAAGTTGAATTATTATAGATGAAGATATATATGGCATTATACCTAAAGAAAATATAGATGCTTTACTAATAGATCCTCCAGAAAATACATTTAACATATCTAACAAATTTCCACTATTTTGATATAATATATTAGATAAAACTTCAATATTAATTCCTGGAATTGGTATTAAAGATCCTATTCTAAAAATAATAATTGCCATTATAAGAAACAAAATTCTATTTTTTAATTCATTTTTATTTCTAGAAAAATTTTTATTAGAAAATTTATTAACTGAATTATTTAATTTATTTACCATAATATATATTATATTACCTATTTTATTTTACCACCAAACTTTTTTATTATAAAAGACAAATTTTTTGTAGTTTTTAATCCTTTTAATATAATTGGTTTATTTATATTTCCAGTTCCTATAAACTTTACATATTTTACATTTTTTTTAACAATACTGTTATTTTTTAATAAATTTAAATTAAAAAAATCATATTTTTTTAACAAATGATTTATTTTGCTAAATTTTATTTCTTTAGTAAAAATATTTTTTTTAGAAGTAAAACCAAATTTAGGAGATCTTTTATATAAAGGCGTTTGACCGCCTTCAAAACCTATTCTTATTGAAGATCCTTTTCTAGATTTTTGACCTTTATGACCTCTTCCTGAAGTTTTTCCTAATCCTGATCCTATACCTCTACCACATCTTTTTTTTCTTTTTGATCTGTCTTTATATAACATTATATTTTTAAGTAACATAAAATTATAATTCCTCTATTTTTAACATATAACTTATTTTTTTTATCATACCAGAAATTGAAAGATTATTATCTAAATTTTTAAAACTTCCTATTTTTTTTAAACCTAATGCTAGCAAAGTTAATTTATGTTTAGGCAATATTCCTATTGAACTTCTTATTTGAGTTATTTTTAATCGTTTAAAATTCATATTTTTAATTTTTTCCAAAAAAAACATTTATTGTTTTATTTCTTTTCTTAGAAACTAAATTAGGAGATTGCATATTTTTCAAACCATTTATAGTAGCTCTAACTACATTTATAGGATTGGTAGATCCATAAGTTTTAGCTAATACGTTGAATACACCAGATACTTCAAAAACAGCACGCATAGCTCCTCCAGCAATGATACCTGTTCCATCAGAAGCTGGTTTCATAAAAATAGTAGAACCTGTAAAAGTTTCTTTAATAGAATATTGTAAAGTATTTTTATTTAAAAAAAAAGTTATCATATTTTTTCTAGCTTTTTCCATAGCTTTTTGTATAGCAGAAGGAACTTCTTTAGACTTTCCATATCCAAAACCAACTTTTCCATTTTTATTTCCCACTACAGTCAAAGCAGTAAAAGAAAAGACTCTACCACCTTTCACAGTTTTTGAAACCCTATTTACTGAAATAAGTTTTTCTTGAAATTCATTATTCTTTTTATTATCTAAATTTTTCATAAAAATATTCCTAAAATTTTAAACCATATTTTCTGGCAGATTCAGCTAGTTTTCTAATTCTCCCATGATATTTAAATCCAGAACGATCAAATGAAACTTTTTTTATTCCATTTTTTAAAGAACGTAAAGCTATTTTTTTACCAATTAATTTTGCTGATTTTTTATTTCCAGGATAACAAATATTTTTTTTAATATTTTTTTCTAATGTAGAAGCAGAAACTATTACAAAATTATTTGAAGAAATTATTTGAGCATAAATATTTCTAGAACTTCTATGCACTACTAATCTTATACTTTTTAATTTTTTAAATTTTTCTCTATATTTCAAAAATCTTTTAATTCTAGCATCTTTTTTTTTAAAAATACTCATTTTACTTCTTTTTAGCCTCTTTTCTTCTTATTATTTCATTTTCATAATGTATTCCTTTTCCCTTATATGGCTCAGGAACTTTATATAATCTTAAATTTGCTGCAGTTTGAAAAACTAATTGTTTATTTACTCCACTTAAAGTTATTTTAGTTGCTGAATTACAATTAGCTAATACTCCATTAGGTAATTTATATTTTATTATATGAGAATATCCTAAATTTAAATTTACAATATTTTCATTTAAAAAAACTTTATATCCAACTCCAGACAATATTAATGTTTTAAAAAATTTATTTTTAACTCCATATATCATAGAAGATACTAAAGATCTACAAGTACCAGCATACATCCATGATTTGTTAAAATTTTTTTTACCACAAAAAATTAATAAATTTTTATCATATTTAACAGATACATAATTATTAATTAAAAATTTTAATTTACCATAAATACCATCTATATATATATTATTTTTTTTTATAACTACATTAACATCATTAGGAACTAAAATAGACTTTTTAGCTATTCTAGACATATAAAAACTCCAAATATTTTTATATTAATAAAAATTAATTAATGTTATAAATCAATAAACATTACATAATATTTCTCCACCAATACCTAATTTTCTAGCTTCAAAATCAGTTAAAATACCTCTAGAAGTAGATATTATAGAAATTCCCAATCCATTAATTACCTTATATATATTTTTTTTATTTTTATATACTCTAAGACTAGGTTTACTAACCTTTTTTATATGTTCTATTACAGGATTACCATTATAATACTTTAAAAATATCTTTATTTTTTTATCAATTAAAAAATCTTTAATATATCCTTCTTTTTTTAAAACTTCTAAAATAGAAACTTTAAATTTAGAAAATTTTACAATTACATATATTTTTTTAGAAAATTGACCATTTCTTATTCTAGTTAACATATCACTAACAGAATCTTGCATACTCATTTTAAAAAATTATCCTATAATGTTTTTATAAAAAATTAATTTTACCAACTTGATTTTTTTAAACCTGGAATTTCTCCGTTCATAGCAGCTTCTCTAAATTTTATTCTACTTAACCCAAATTTTCTTAAAAACGCATGAGGTCTTCCGGTTATATAACATCTATTTCTAATTCTACAAAAACTAGAATCTCTAGGTAATTTTTGTAATTTAAATATAGCTTTCATTTTTTCATTATCAGAAGTTTTTAAATCAAATATAGTTTTTTTTAATTTTTTTCTTATGTTAAAAAATTTTTTACTTAATATTTTTCTTTTTTTTTCTCTAGCTTTTATAGATTCTTTTGCCATGTTATTTTTCTCTATAAACTACTTTTTAAATGGAAAATTTAAAGATTTTAATAATTCTAACGAATAAGAATCATTATTAGTATTAGTAGTTATTGTAATATTTAAACCTCTAGTTTTATCTATTTTTTCATAATTTATTTCAGGAAAAATAATTTGTTCTCTTATACCTATACTATAATTTCCTCTTCCATCAAAAGATTTTTTATTAAAACCCCTAAAATCTCTAATTCTCGGAACGACTATATATATAAATCTATTTATAAAATCCCACATTCTATTTTTTCTTAATGTAACTTTACAACCAACAGGATGACCTTGTCTTATTTTAAAACCAGATATAGATTTTTTTGCATTGGTTACTATTGGTTTTTGCCCGGAAATCATAGTAATATCAGAAATTATGTTAATTAAATTTTTTTTTTTATAATTACAACTTCCATCTCCAATATTTAAAGTAATTTTTTCAATCTTAGGAACTTGCATAATAGATGTAAAATTTAGTTTTTTCATTAAATAATTTATTATTTTTCTCTTATAAAGAATTTTTAATTCCAACACTATTAATCTCCATAAATTTTATTTATTTTATTTAAACTATTTTAATCTATAATTTTATTATTAGATTTAAAAAAACGCACTTTCTTACCATCTTCAAATTTAAATCCTACTCTATCAGATTTTCCTGTAATTTTGTTAAAAATTTTTAAATTAGAAACTTGTATATAAGATTCCTTCTCAACTATACCACCTAATTCATTTTTTTCTGGAACAGCTTTTTTATGTTTTTTTACAATATTTATTCCAGAAACAATAACTTTGTTTTTAGAAATAAATTTTTTTATTATTCCTCTTTTACCTTTATATTTCCCTGATATTACTATTACTTCATCATTTTTTCTAATCTTTTTAGACATATATTATTTACCCTTAAAGTACTTCTGAAGCTAAAGAAACAATTTTCATAAATTTTTCCACTCTAATTTCTCTAGTAACTGGACCAAAAATTCTACTTCCTATAATTGTTTCATTTACATTATTCAACAATACACAAGAATTTTTATCAAATCTGATATAAGATCCATCCAATCTAGAAATTCCCTTTTTAGTTCTAATAACTACAGCTTTTAAAACTTCACCTTTTTTAACTTTTCCATTAGAAGAAGATTCTTGAACTGCTACTTTTATTATATCTCCAATATTTGCATATCTTCTTTTTGATCCACCTAATACTTTTATGCAAAGAACTAATTTTGCTCCAGAATTATCTGCAACATTTAAAATTGTTTGCTCTTGAATCATTTTTTATAACCTTAATTTTTTAAAATTATTTGCTGGTTTTTAAAATTTTTATTAATTTCCAAAATTTATATTTAGATATTGGTCTGCACTGAGAAATTTCAACTAAATCTCCTATAAAACATTCATTTTTTTCATCATGAACTTTAATTTTAGTATGTTTTTTAATAAATTTTCCATAAATTTTATGTTTAACAAAACGTTCTATTAAAACTACACAAGTTTTGTTCATTTTATTACTAATAACTAATCCTTTTAAAGTTTTAATATTATTCATTATTCTTATTCTTCACCTCATTTAATCTAATTAAAAATTTCAATTTTGAAATTTTTTTTCTACAAAATTTTAATAAATGAGTTTTTTTTAATTTACCTGAAAATAATTGTATTTTTAAATTAAATTCTTCTTTTAAAAATAAAAACAACTTATCATTAAGATCATTTATTATATTATCATATTTATTTATTACCATATTATACCTTTTTTTATGAAAATTGTTTTTACAGATAATTTGGCTGAAGCTAACAAAAAAGCTTTCCTGGAAATTTTTTCTGTAACTCCATCTACTTCATATAAAACTTTTCCTGGTTTTACTAAAAACACCCAATATTCAACATTTCCTTTTCCCTTACCCATTCTAACTTCTAATGGCTTTCTAGTAATAGGTTTGTCAGGAAATATTCTTATCCACATTTTACCCTCTTTTTTTATTAATCTACTTATTACTTTTCTAGCGGATTCTATTTGTCTGGATGTTATTCTTCCTCTAGTAATAGCCTTTAAACCAAAATTACCAAAACAAATATTACTTCCTATAGAAGTTCCTCTATTTTTTCCTTTATGCATCTTTCTAAATTTAGTACGCTTAGGTTGCAACATAATATTTTTATATTACTCCTTTTATCTAATTCTTCTTCTTCTAAAATTTTTTTTAAATTTTACAATAGGTTTTTCTAATTTCAACATAACATCCATTTTTCCTAAAATTTCTCCTTTAAATATCCAAACTTTTATACCAATTATTCCATATGTAGTATTTGCTTCAGAAAAACTATATTCAATATTTGCTCTTAATGTATGTAATGGAACTCTGCCTTCTCTATACCATTCTCTTCTTGCTATTTCAGCACCTCCTAATCTTCCACTAATTTCTATTTTTATTCCTTTTGCTCCTTGCCTCATAGCATTTTGAACAGATCTTTTTATAACTCTTCTAAACATTATTCTTCTTTCTAGTTGTAAACTTATATTATTAGCAACTAATTTAGCATCTAATTCAGGTCTTTTTACTTCAGATATATTTATTTGCACAGGTATTTTAATTAAATTAAATATTTTTAATTTAATTTTTTCTATATCTTCTCCTTTTTTTCCAATTACTATACCAGGTCTTGAAGTAAATATAGTTATTTTAATACTTTTAGAAAGTCTTTCAATAACAACTTTAGATATAGAGGCTTTTGTTAATTTTTTAAATATAAATTTTCTAACTTCAAAATCATTTTGTAAATTTTTAGAAAAATTTTTTTTATTTGCATACCAAATAGAATTCCAATGTCTTATTATTCCTAGCCTCATACCATTTGGATTAACTTTTTGACCCATATTTTTAACCTTTTTATTTTTTATACTTAATAAGAAACTACTATTTTTATATGACTAGTTCTTTTTAATATTCTATCAGCTCTACCTTTAGCTCTAGGCATCATTCTTTTCATAACAGGTCCATTATCTATATTTACTCTAACTACTTTAAGTTTATCTACATCTAAACCATAATTATGCTCAGCATTTGCAATTGCAGAATATAAAACTTTTATTATTAAATTAGAAGCTTTTTTTCTATTAAATTCTAATATTTCTATAGCTGAAGAAACACTTTTACCTAATATAAGATTAGAAACTAATCTAATTTTTTGAGAAGAAGAATTAGCTTTTTTATGTATAGCATATACTTCCATTTGTTTAACTCCAAAAAAAAATTATTTAGATTTTTCAGAAACATTTTTTTTTATTTTTTTATCTATGTTATGACCTCTATAAGTTCTAGTCATAGAAAACTCTCCTAATTTATGACCAACCATTTCTTCAGTAATAAAAACTGGTATATGATTTCTGCCATTATGTACGGAAATAGTTAAACCTATCATATTAGGAAATATAGTAGATCTTCGAGACCAAGTTTTTATTGGTTTTCTATCTTTCAATTTTAAAGATTTTTCAACTTTTTTAAATAAACTTTCATCTATAAAAGGACCCTTTCTAACTGATCTAGGCATAATATTATCCTTTATTATTTTCTTCTATGTACAATAAATTTTTGCGTTCTTTTATTATTTCTAGTTTTTTTACCTTTAGTTTGTTTACCCCATGGACTAACAGGATGTTTTCCAAAATTTTTTCCTTCACCACCTCCATGAGGATGATCTACTGGATTCATAGCAGTACCTCTAACAGTAGGTCTTATTCCTAACCATCTTTTACATCCAGCTTTTCCAAACTTTCTTAACATATGTTTTATGTTACCAACTTCACCTATAGTAGCTCTACAATTTAAATGTATCTTTCTAACTTCTCCTGAACGCAATCTTATAAATGCATAATTTTTTTCTTTAGATATAAGTTGAGAATGACTTCCAGCTGATCTAGATATTTGAGCGCCCTTTCCTGGTTTAATTTCTATGTTATGTATATATTCTCCAGTAGGAATATTTTTTATACATAGACAATTTCCAGATTTAATTTCAACCTTTTTACCTGAAACAATAATATCACCTATTTTAATATTTTTTGGTTCTAAAATATAACTTTTTGTTCCATCTTTATATAAAATCAAAATTATATTTGAAGACCTATTAGGATCATATTCAATTCTTTTAACAATCGCTGGTATATTGTCCTTATTTCTTTTAAAATCTATATATCTATATTTTTTTTTATGACCTCTTCCAATATGTCTGGTAGTTATTCTTCCTGAATTATTTCTACCACCAGTTTTTACAATTTTTTTTAATAAAGATTTTAAAGGTTTTTTTTTATATAAGTTATTATTTTTTATCTTTATTACATGTCTTCTACCAGGAGATGTAGGTTTTATTTTTTTTATTATCATATAAAATTTTCCATTATATTTAAAAATATTTAAAAATTAAAACTATCACCTTTTTTTAAAGTTATATATACTTTTTTCCAATCTTTTTTAAATCCATATTTATTTGAAGTTCCTTTTCTATTGTTTTTTCTTTTTCCTTTTACTATTAAAGTATTAACTTTTAATACAGTTACATTAAAAATTTTTTCTAACATTTTTTTTATTTCTTTTTTATTAGCATTTTTTAAAACTTTTATTATAAAACTATTTTTTTTTTCAGAAATAATAGAAGATTTTTCAGAAATATGCATTCCTCTAAAAATTTTTAAAATTCTTTCTTTAAATTTCATTTAAACTTTTCTCTATTTCTTTTAAAGTATTTAAATTAGTAACTACAACATCATAAGATAATAATACTACTGGATTAATAAATCTATATTCTATCGTAAAAACTCTTTTCATGTTTCTAGCAGACAAAAATATGTTTTTATTTAAATTATTTAATATTATTAATATCTTATTAAAATTTATAAATTCTAATTTTTTAACTAATAATTTAGTTTTAGGATATTTTATATTAAATTCTTTAAAAACTATTAATTTTTTTTTTCTTATTAATTCAGAAAAAATACTTTTTATAGCTCCTTTATACATTTTTTTATTAATTTTTTTAAAATTATTTTTACATCTAGAAGCAAAAGTAACACCCCCTGATCTCCATATAGGACTTCTTATTGAACCTACTCTCGCTCTACCAGTTCCTTTTTGTTTCCATGGTTTTTTTCCAGAACCTGATACTTCAGCTCTAGATTTCTGAGATTTAGTACCTTTCTTACTAATAGAAATATATGATAACAATACTTGATGTATTAATTTTATATTAAAAGATCTATTAAATATAGAATTTGATAAATTAATAAAATCATTATTATTACTATCTTTCAAAAATAATTTCATATAAAAAATTATTTACCTCTTAACTTTTATAGATGGTCTTATTATAACATCACTATTAGAAAATCCAGGAATAGTTCCTTTTATAAATAGAAAATTATCTTTATCATTTATTCTAACTATGCTTAAATTTTGTATAGTAACTTTTTTGTTTCCTAAATGTCCAGACATTTTTTTTCCTTTAAAAACTCTACCAGGAGTTTGATTCTGACCTATAGATCCAGGAGCTCTATGTGATAAAGAATTACCATGACTATTGTCCTGAGATCTAAAATTCCATCTTTTTATAGTACCAGAAAAACCTTTTCCTTTAGAAAATCCGGTTATATCTACTTTATTAAAATTCTTCAAAATACTAATACTTAATATTTGACCTGAAAAAAAATTATTTTTTTCTTTAACTCTAAATTCCCATAATCCTCTTCCAGGAAGAACATTATGTTTAATAAAATGGCCAGATTTTGGTCTATTAATTCTGTTTTTATTTTTAATTCCAGTAGTAACTTGTATAGCAGAATATCTGTCATTTTTTAAATTTTTTACTTGAACTATTCTATTTTTATTAACTTCTATTATAGTAACTGGAATTAAATTTCCTTCTTTAGAAAAAATCATAGAAGAACCTATCTTTTTACCTACTAATCCAACCATATAAAATTACCTATAATAAAATTGTTTAAAATTATTTTTTTTAAATTTAATACTAATCTAAAACTATTTGTACATCTACTCCTGCAGCTAAATCTAATCTCATTAAAGCATCAACAGTTTTTTCTGTAGGCTCTACAATGTCTATAAGTCTTTTATGAGTACATATTTCATATTGATCTCTAGCATCTTTATTTACATGAGGAGATATTAATATAGTAAATTTTTCTTTTCTAGTAGGTAATGGTATAGGTCCCCTAACTTGAGCTCCAGTTCTCTTAGCTGTATCTACAATTTCTTCAGTAGATTGATCTATTAATCTGTGATCAAAAGCTTTTAATCTTATCCTAATTCTCTGATTATTCATAATATATTACATATTCTCCATAAATAAATTTTTATATAAAATATTATATGTTAATAAAAAATAAATAAAAAATTATAAAATTTTTTATATAAAAATAAATTGTATCAAATATAAATTTTAAAAACTAGTATAAACTAACTATATAGAAAAAGAGGTATAATAAATTCCTCTTTTTCTGAAATTTTTATTCAATAATTTTTGAAACTATACCAGCTCCAACAGTTTTCCCACCTTCTCGTATAGCAAATCTTAAACCCTCTGTCATAGCTATTGGATGTATTAAAGTAATATTCAATTCAACATTGTCCCCAGGCATTACCATTTCCATAGAATCAGGTAATTCTATTAATCCTGTTACATCAGTAGTTCTAAAATAAAATTGAGGTCTATAACCTTTAAAAAATGCTGTATGCCTACCACCTTCTTCTTTAGAAAGAATATATACTTTAGAACTAAACTTTTTATGAGGAGTAATAGATCCAGGTTTTGACAACACTTGACCTCTTTCTATGTCGTCTCTTTTAGTTCCTCTTAATAAAACTCCTACATTTTCACCAGCTCTACCTTCATCTAACAATTTTCTAAACATTTCTACACCTGTACATATAGTTTTAGAAGTAGGTTTTATTCCAACTATTTCAACCTCTTCTCCAACTTTTATTATTCCTTTTTCTACTCTACCTGTAACAACTGTTCCTCTTCCAGATATAGAAAATACATCTTCTATAGGCAATAAAAATGGTTCATTTATTTCCCTTTTAGGATCAGGAATATATGTATCTAATAAATTAGATAACTCTATAATTTTATTTTCCCATTTTTCATCTCCTTCTATAGCTTTTAAAGCTGAACCTCTAACTATTGGAGTTTTCTCTCCAGGAAAATCATACTCTGTAAGAAGATCCCTAACTTCCATTTCAACTAATTCTAATAATTCTTCATCTTCTACCATGTCACATTTATTTAAAAACACTATAATATAAGGAACACCAACTTGTCTTCCTAAAAGTATATGTTCTCTAGTTTGAGGCATAGGACCATCAGTTGCAGAAACTACTAATATTGCTCCATCCATTTGAGCTGCACCTGTAATCATATTTTTTATATAATCAGCATGTCCAGGGCAGTCTACATGAGCATAATGTCTTTTTAAAGTATCATATTCAACATGAGAAGTGTTTATAGTAATACCTCTAGACTTTTCTTCTGGAGCATTATCTATTTGTTCAAATGTTCTAGCTGAACCTCCATATTTTTTTGACAAAACTGTTGTTATAGCTGAAGTTAAAGTTGTCTTTCCATGATCAACATGTCCTATTGTTCCAACATTTATATGAGTTTTTATACGTTCAAACTTTTCTTTAGACATTTTTTATACTCTATTTTGTTAATATGTTAAAATTTTTTTATTATATAAATATAAAAAATCTTATTATTTTTTATTTTCTAAAATCTTACAAGTTATATTATCAGGTATTTCTGAATATTTTAAAAATTCCATAGAATACATAGCTCTACCTTGAGTTTTTGATCTTAAGTCAGTTGCATATCCAAACATTTCTGATAATGGAACTTTTGAAACAATTATTTTATTATTAAAATTATCGTCTAAATTTTCTATATTTCCTCTTCTTCTATTCAAATCTCCAATAACATCACCCATATATTCTTCTGGAGTATCTATTTCCACTTTCATAATAGGCTCTAATAAAATTGGTTTTGCCATTTTAAATGCATTTTTAAAAGCTATTGAAGCAGCAAATTTAAATGCAAGTTCTGAAGAATCAACGTCATGATAAGATCCAAAATGCAATCTAACTCCTATATTAATTACTGGATATCCAGCTAAAGGACCTGAATTTAATTGTTCTTGTATTCCTTTGTCTATAGCAGAAATATATTCAGAAGGTATCACACCTCCTTTAATATTATTTATAAATTTATAATTTTCTTTATTCATTTCAATAGGAAATATATCTATTACGACATGTCCATACTGACCTCTCCCTCCAGATTGTTTTATATATTTTCCTTCTATATCATTAACTTTGTTCTTTATAGTTTCTCTATATGCAACTCTAGGTTTTCCTACATTAGCACATACTCCAAATTCTCTTTTCATTCTATCTACGATTATTTCTAAATGTAGTTCACCCATTCCTGAAATTATAGTTTGATTAGATTCATGATCTATATGAACCTTAAAAGAAGGATCTTCTTTGGCTAGTCTAGCAAGAGCTATACCCATTTTTTCTTGATCAGATTTAGTCATAGGTTCTATAGCTATAGAAATAACTGGATCAGGAAACTCTATTTTTTCCAAAATTATTTTTTTTTTAGGATCACATAAAGTATCTCCTGTAGTAACATTTTTTAATCCTATAGCTGCAGCTATATCTCCTGACCTAACTTCTTTTATCTCCTCTCTTTTGTTAGCATGCATCTGAACTATTCTACCAAGTCTTTCTTTTTGTGATTTGGTAGAATTCAATATAATATCTCCAGATCTTATTATTCCTGAATAAACTCTAAAAAATGTTAAACTTCCTACAAAAGGATCAGTAGAAATTTTAAATGCTAATGCAGAAAAATATTTATTATTTTCATGTTTTTTTATTTTATAATTTTCTTTTTTAGAAAAATTCTTTGAAATATTATGTTTATTAAAGTTTACATCTTTAGGAGAAGGCAAAAAATCTATTATTGCATCTAACAACGATTGAACACCTTTGTTTTTAAAAGAAGAGCCACAAGTAATTATTAAAACTTTATTTTTTAAAGATCTTTTTCTCAAACCTTTTATTAATTCTTTTTCAGAAAATTCTTTACCTGATAAATATATTTCCATAAATTTATCACTAACTTCTGCTACAGTTTCAACTAAATGTTTTCTCCACTTATTAGAAATATCTATTAAATCTTTTGGTATAGAAGAATGTTTAAAAGTAATTCCTTTATCATAATTATTCCAAATTATAGACTTCATTTTTATTAAATCAACTACACCAATAAAATTTTCTTCTGAACCAATAGGCAATTGTATAGGTACAGTAATTATATTAAATCTATTTTTAATTTGATTTATAACATTAAAAAAGTTAGCACCAACTCTATCCATCTTATTTATAAAAGCAATTCTTGGCACTTTATATTTATTAGATTGTCTCCATACAGTTTCTGATTGAGGTTGAACTCCACCTACAGCACAATATATCATTACTACACCATCTAATATCCTCATAGATCTTTCTACTTCTATAGTAAAATCAACATGACCTGGAGTATCAATTATATTTATTCTATGAGAGACATATTGTTTGTACATTCCTGACCAAAAAGCAGTTGTAGCTGCTGATGTGATAGTAATTCCTCTTTCTTGCTCTTGCTCCATCCAATCCATTGTTGCATCTCCATCATGAACTTCACCTATTTTATGATTTATTCCAGTATAAAATAAAATTCTTTCTGTAGTAGTAGTTTTTCCTGCATCTATATGAGCACTAATTCCTATGTTTCTATAATTTGATATATTAGTTTTTCTAGACATATTTTTTATAATCTTGTTATATTTTAAAAATATAAAAATATATTTTAATAAAATTGTTTATAAAGAAAAAATTGATAAAATAAAATTTTTACCATCTATAATGAGCAAAGGCTTTATTAGATTCAGCCATTTTATGAACATCTTCTTTTTTTTTTATAGCATCACCTTTTTTATTAATAGCATCATTAAGTTCATTAAAAAGTTTTAAACACATAGACTTGTCTTTTCTTTTCCTAGCTGCATTTATTATCCATTTCATAGCTAATGTGTTCCTTCTTAAAGGTCTAACTTCTACTGGAACTTGATAAGTAGATCCTCCAACTCTTCTAGATTTTACTTCTACTACAGGTTTAACATTTTTTAATGCTAATTTAAAAGATTCTAATTCATCTAATTTAGTTTTTTTAGATAAAAATTCTAATGATTTGTAAACAATATTTTGAGCTACAGTTTTTTTTCCATTCACCATAACTATATTTATAAATTTAGATATAGTATCAGAAAAAAACTTAGTATCAGGTAAAACATTTCTACTTTCAGCAATTTTTCTTCTAGACATATTAGTCTCTCATAATTTTAATTTATAAAAAAATCTTGTGTAATTAAGATTTTATTTTTTTTGTACCATATTTTGATCTACTCTTCTTTCTATCTTTTACACCAGAACAATCTAAAGAACCTCTAACAACATGATATCTTACTCCAGGTAAATCTTTTACCCTACCTCCTCTAATTAAAATTACTGAATGTTCTTGTAAATTATGACCCTCACCACCTATATAGGCTGTAACTTCAAAACCATTAGTAAGTTTAACTCTACAAACTTTTCTTAAAGCAGAATTAGGTTTTTTAGGAGTTGTAGTATATACTTTTGTACATACTCCTCTTTTTTGAGGACATTTTTC
The DNA here is from genome assembly GCF_039376655.1 of Buchnera aphidicola (Pseudoregma panicola). Taxonomy (NCBI): domain Bacteria; kingdom Pseudomonadati; phylum Pseudomonadota; class Gammaproteobacteria; order Enterobacterales; family Erwiniaceae; genus Buchnera; species Buchnera aphidicola. The sequence continues at coordinate 371,509 of NZ_CP135000.1, forward strand.
CAAAGCAGGCACATTACTTTTGCAAATCTTTCTTTTTCTAGATTTCCTAACTAATTGATTTATAGTAGTCATAAAATATTATTTTCTCTCTATTTAGACACATTTCAAAAAAAATATTTTTATTAAATTTATTATAAAATGTTAAAAAAAGATATAAATATTACCATTTTATTTGAGATTTGTTTTTTACAGTTAAATCAACAAAATGAAAATAATTTACTATAGAAAAATTTTTAGAAACAAATTTTAAAATACCTCTAGCTTCTAAATCTTCTTTTAAAACATATAAATTTTTAGACAAATTAACAATTTTTTTTAAAAATATATTATTTTTTATAGAAATTATTACTCCATCTTGAATAGCAATAAAATCATCTTTTTCACTTATTAATCCTAACAAAACATTAATATCAATATAAAAAGGAGAACTTGTTAATACATGCAACATAATAATTTACCTATGTTAACAGTTTATAACTGCTTCAAACAAATCCAACTTATTTTTAAATAACTTACTATTTAAAATAAATGTATTCATAAAAAAATTTTTATAAGATATAATTCCTCTTTGTTTTAAAGAATTTTTACATAAATAAATATTAGATACTTTACATAATTTAAATACAGAAAAAGATTTAGAAAAATTGTTAGAAAAAATTTTTTTTGGATTCTGATTTTTTAATATCTGAAATATACCATCTCCAACAAAAAATAATGCTATTTCTTCAAAATAAAAAGATATTGATAACGACAAATCTAACAAATCTTGACATTTACTACTTCCATAAGGGGATTTAGAAAACAAAAAAGCTATTTTTTTCATATATTATTAACATTAATTAACAAAATTTAAAAACAATTTTAAAATTGTACTATTCTTTCAGAAGAAATAATATCTTTAGCTAATTCAGAAAAACTAGAAATTTTAAAGGACGAATCTATATTTACGAAATTTATTCCTTTTTCAATAGCAAAATCTTTAGTTAATATTCCTCTTTTTAAAGAAGATCCTATACATATTTTAAGATTTATATTAAATTTATTAGACAATTTCTTCCAACATTTTAATAAATTAATTTCATTATAATTAGAAAAATTCATAATATTAGAATTATACACACCATCTGAATAAAAAAATATACTTTTTATTTTATGCTTTTTTAAAATTAAATTTTTAGAAAACAAAAAAGAACTAATAGAATTTTGTGTACCATAACAAGGACCAGTAACTAATATAGTATATTTCATAATATAAAAAAATAAAAAAAATATTATATAATTTTATAATATACAACATTATAAAAAATAAATATTTTATTTATATAAAAATTATAATAACAATATTATTTTTTATTAATAAAATTTAAAAAATATAAAATATATAAAAAATTTTAAATTCTTTTTTTTATAAATATATATTTTTATTAAAAAATACTAATTATTTAAAAAAATAATTTTTATACAAAAAAAAATTTTTTTTCTATAGTTCTTATTATACTTTCTGATTCTATAGAAGCTCTTTCAGCACCTATTTTAGATATTTCTAATAAATATTCTTTTTTTTTTCTAAAATAAAAATATTTTTTTTGCAAACTATATAATTTTTTATAAATAATATTAGATAATATTTTTTTAAATTTATAATAATTACAATTATTAAAAATTTTTTCTGATTCTAAAATAGTATTATTGCTTAATATAGAAAAAATGTTTAATAAATTAGATATTCCAGGTTTTTTTTTTAAATTATATAATATTTTAGAAGGATTATCAGAATCTGTAGAAGCAAATTTTATTTTTTTATAAATTTCTGATTTACTATCTAATAAAAAAATACTACTTTTATTATTTTTATCAGATTTAGACATTTTTTTACTAGGATCCTGTAAAGACATAATTTTAGAACCTTGTTTAAAAATTATACTATTAGGAATAGTAAAAATATTTCCATACAAATTATTAAATCTATTAGCTACTACTCTAGTAAGTTCTAAATGTTGTTTTTGATCATTTCCTATAAATACAAAATTACTATTATATAATAATATATCTGACATCATTAAAACTGGATAATTAAACAAACCTATATTTATATTTACATTTTTTTTAGATTTATTTTTAAATTGAGTCATTCTAGATAATTCACCAAAATAAGAAAAACAATTTAATATCCAATTTATCTTACAATGTTCATTTACATGAGATTGAATGAAAACTATACTCTTATCAGGATTAACACCACAAGCTAAATAAAAAGCTAAAGTATCTAACGTATTTTCTTTTATATCAATGTTTTTATTTAAATTAGTCAAAGAATGTAAATCAGCAATACAAAAAATACATTTATACTTTTTTTGCATAGATTTCCAATGTTTTAAAACTCCTAAATAATTTGCTAATGTTAAAAATCCTGTAGGTTGAATTGCACTAAACATTTTTTTTTTTGATTTATTTTTTTTTTTCATAAATATTATTATAAATAAAGATAAATTTTTTAAAAAATACATTTTTTTAATATTAAAAATAAAAAAAATGATATAAAAATTTTAAATAAAATGTTTATTTATAATCTCTCTAATTTCAAAAATAGTTTTTTTATAATTTATAGAACAAAAAATTTCAGAACCTATTACAAATGAATTAGCTCCAGCATTCAATAAATCTGATATATTATTTTTTTTAATTCCACCATCTACTTCTAATATAGTATTAAGATTTTTTTTATTTATTAAATTTCTAACTTTTTCAACTTTTTTTAATGTATAAGTTAAAAATTCTTGTTTTCCAAAACCTGGATTTACAGACATTATTAAAACTAAATCTAATCTATCTATAGTATATTCTAAACAATTTAATGAAGTAGAAGGATTTATAGCTAATCCAGCTTTACATTTAAAGCTTTTTATTAAAGATATAGTTTTATCTATATGAATAGAAGATTCAGGATGAAAAGTTATAAATTTAACTTTTTCTTTTGCAAAAACTGGTATTAAGGTATCTACTGTATTTGTCATTAAATGAACGTCTGTATCAAATTTTATTCCATTCTTTTTTAAAGATTTCAAAACAACAGGACCAAATGTTAAATTAGGAACATAATTATTATCCATAACATCGAAATGAATTAAATCAGCACCATATTTTATAACATTTTTTATTTCATTACCTAAATTAGCAAAATTAGCTGATAAAATAGATGGAACAATAAAAAATTTTTTCATAAAATTTTACACTAAATGTTTATACAAAAAAAATTAATTTATAAAGTTTTTATTAATAAATCTAATTAAAATATTAGTATCTATATTATCTGTTAAAATACATTTTCCTATTTTTTCTGGAATTATTAATCTAATTTTTTTACTACAAATATTTTTTTTATCTCTTAACATATATTTTAGATAATCATTAGAATTCATATTTTTAGGACCAAATATAGGAAGACCTAATAATTTTAATAAATTAATTATTTCATTCATTTCTAAAGAAGAAATTTTTCCTAAAAAATTAGAAAACATAGTAGACATTACAATTCCAACTGAAACAGATTCACCATGTGACCATTTATGTTTTGTAAAAGATTCTATTGCATGACCAAAAGTATGTCCTAAGTTTAATAACATTCTATAATTTTTTTCTCTTTCATCTTTAGAAATTATTTTTATTTTAAATTTACAAGATTTTTTAATACATTCTAATAAAATTTTTCTATTCATCATGAGCATGTTATTAAAATTATCTTTAATCCAGTAAAAAAAATTTTTATCAAATAAAATTGCATACTTTATTATTTCAGAAAAACCAGAAACAATTTCTTTTTTAGATAAAGTATTTAAAAATATTAAATCAATTATTACAATTTCTGGATGATAAAATGTTCCAATAACATTTTTAGAAAGATGATTATTAACTCCTGTTTTACCTCCTATAGAAGCATCTACTTGAGACAATAAAGTAGTTGGTATATTTATATATTTAATTCCTCTTTTATAAATAGATGCAGCAAATCCTGTAATATCTCCTATTACGCCACCTCCAAATGAAATTAATGTAATATCTCTTCCACAATTTAATTTTATAAGTTTTTCTATAATTAATTTAATAGAATCAAATGTTTTATGTATTTCTCCATCTTTTAATATTATTTTTTCATTAATAATATTTAATTCCTCTAAATCATTTATAACACTATTTTTATAAATTTTATATATAGTTATATTAGTTATTAAAATAGAATTTTTAAATTTTTTTAATTCAGAAATTAAAAATTTATTGTTAATAATATTATAACCTATTTTTACATAATATTTATTTTTACTCAATGATATTTCTAATGTTTCCAAAATATTTTATCCTAATTTTTAAATATAAAATATATTATAAAAAATTGTTTGATTTAAATTTTTTAAAAATATGTAATGCCACTGATTTAGCACTTTTTTTATCTGTATCTACTACTAAATCAGATATATTTTTATATAAATGATTTCTTTCTTTTGCTAAATTTTCTAAAATAGCACGATTAGATATATTTTTTTTATTTAATAAAGGTCTATTTTTATCTCTTTTAGTTCTAATAAGTTGCTTATCTATGGTAGTTTTTAAATAGACTACAGTTCCTCTAGAAGATAATATGTTTCTAATATTATCAGAAACTATAGATCCACCTCCAGTAGCTAAAACTATACCTATTTTTTTAGTTAATTCATCTATTATTTTATTTTCTCTAATTCTAAATCCTTTTTCTCCTTCTACATCAAAAACCCAAGCTATATCAGCTCCAGTTCTTTTTTCAATTTCTTTATCTGAATCATAAAAATCCATATTTAACTTTTGTGCTAATTGCTTTCCTATAGTACTCTTTCCAGCCCCCATAGGGCCAACTAAAAAAATATTTCTTTTTTCTAACATAATTTTATTTTATAAAAATACAAATTAATTTAATAATAATAATATAAAAAAATCAAAAATACTAATTAATATAGTTAACAAAATAAATATTATTAAAAAAAAATAGAATAATTTTAATTATATTATAATTTTAAAAATTAAACTATTTTTTTTTAAAAAAAATATTTTTTTTTAAAAAAAAAATTTATTTTTAAATTATTTTATTATTATAATAATTTTATAAAAATAAAAAATAATAAAATAAATAAAGTAAAACTTTTATTTGTATAAATATTATATTATAATAAATTTGTTTTGGTGAGATGCCTGAGAGGCTTAAAGGGCACGCCTGGAAAGCGTGTATGCAAAATTTTTGTATCAAGGGTTCGAATCCCTTTCTCACCTAAATTTATATAAATATTTTTATATAAACAAAATTTTGTTTTCGTTTTAAAAAAAATTAATAATATGAATGTTTTCCATGAACATGTTCTGTAACATCTTTAACATCTTTTATATCTGGAAATTTTTTTAATATTTGTTTAGCAATAAAATTTTTTAATGTTAAATTAGACATAGAACATCCATTACAACTTCCTAAGAATTTTAAAAAAACATATTTTTTCTCATCTATTTTAACAAATGTGATACTTCCTCCATGAACAGACAAATTTGGATTTATTTCATTATTTATCCAAAATTTTATTTTTTCTTCTAAATTAAAATTTTTATAATCTTTTTTTGAGCACATATTAGGAACATTTAAAACCAAATTAAAAGCAGTATTTTTCTTTTTTAATTCAATATTAGAATTTTTTAAATAAATATAATCATTTTTATTTACATATACAGAAAAACCATCAAAATTAAAAACTAAATCATTTTTTGTAATATTTTTAATATCACAATATACTATTCCAAATTTAACTTTATATGTTCCTAAATTCTTTGCAAATATTCTAATTTGTGTATTTTTTTTTTTAATAATAATTTTTTTAAATATATTTCAGCACTTTTAAAAATAGTAATCATATAAATTTCCAATACATTTTTTTTAATATTATTATAATAATATAACATATAAAAATTTCTTAATAACTGATTTTTAAAAAAAAATGAAAAAAAAAGAAAAAAAAAATATTATATTAGTACATGGATGGGGAATAACAAAAAAAATATGGAAAAATTTAATAAAACATTTAAAAAATAAATATAACATATTTATTTTAGAAATATGTAAATTTTTGGAAAAAAACAATCTTAATAAAAAAAAATTTAATTATATAGTAAATTACATGTACAAAAGTTTTAATAAAAATTCCATATGGATAGGATGGTCTATAGGTGGACTATTTGTAATGCAAATAGGATTAAATAATTATAATAAAAAATCTAAAATTATAACAATATGCTCTTCTCCATGTTTTTTAAAAAAAAAATCATGGGAAGGAATAAAAAAAAATAAAATTTCAAATATTTTAAAAAATTTATTAAAAAATTATAAAAAAACAATTAAAAATTTTTTTATAAAAAATACAAAAAATAAAAAATTTATAAAAAAAATATTAACAAATCAAAAAATACCTAAAAAAAATAGTATAAAAAAATGTTTTAATATAATGTTAAAAATAGATATTAGAAAATTAATAAAAAATTCTAAATCTAAAATATTTAGAATATATGGAGAATTAGATACTTTAATTTCTAATAAAATATATAAAAATATTTATATAAAAAAAAATAATGAATATTTTGTAATAAAAAAATCTAGTCATATACCATTTTTAACTCATACAAAACAATTGTCAAAAATAATAAATTATATTTTAAAAAAAAAATAAATTTTTTGTTTAAAAACTAGAATGTCTAAATTATAAATTCTAATTTCTAAACAAAATTACATATAAATAATGTTAAAAAGGAATTTCATCATCAAATTCTGAATCATTTCTTTCATTTAACAAAATATCTTTTTTAGAATAATTTTCATTTTCTTTAATATCATTTTTTTTTAAAATATTTTGTTTTTTAGAATCTGAATTTTTTAAATCAGAATTTTCTTTTGTTGAAGATTTAACAGAGTTACTATTTCTTGTTCCTAACATTTGCATAGTACCTCCTATATTTACAACAACTTCAGTGGTATACCTATCTATATTATTTTGATCTTGCCACTTTCTAGTTTGCAAAGATCCTTCTATATAAACTTGAGAGCCTTTTCTTAAATATTCTCTTGCTATTTCTGCTAATTTATTAAACAGAACAATTCTGTGCCATTCTGTTTTTTCTCTTGTTTCACCAGTATTTTTATCTTTCCATATTTCAGAAGTAGCAATATTCATATTAGCAACCGCTACTCCATTTGTCATATATCTTACTTCAGGATCTTGACCTAAATGACCTATTAATATTACTTTATTTATTCCCCTACTAGCCATAAAATCCTCTAAAATAAATTAAAAAATTAAAAACTTTATATATTTTTAATTTTAGTTTTAAATTTAAATTTAAAAAAAATAACATAAATGATAATATAAAAAATATTTTTATTTTAAAAAAAAATACATAAAATTTTCAAATTAATATTATACTATAAAAAATGATTAAAAAAAAAAATAATATTTATAGATTTTGCGTAGCTCCAATGTTTGGATATACTGATGAATACTGCAGAAAAATATATAGAATAATTAGTAAAAAAACTCTATTATTTACAGAAATGATATCTACTAATGAAATATTAAAAAAATCTAAAAAATTTATATATAATAAAAAAAAAGAAAACCCTATAGCAATACAAATATCTGGCTCAAATGAAAACGAAATATCAAAATGTGCAGAAATTTCTTATAAAAAAAATTATAAATATATAAATTTAAACATAGGATGCCCATCAATAAGAGCTCAAAAAGGAAATTTTGGAGCAATATTAATGAAACAACCAAAAATTATAATAAACTCAATAAATAATATATCAAATAATACTCCAATAGAAATTAGCATAAAATCTAGAATAGGAATAAACAAAAAAGATGATTATAAATTTTTAAAAGAATTTATATATAATATATCTACTAAAAGTACATGTAAAATATTTATTATACATGCTAGAAGAGCAATATTAGAAAATATAAGCACAAAAAAAAATTTAAAAATACCAAAAATAAATTATAATTTGGTCTATAAAATAAAAAAAGAATTTCCAAATCTAAAAATAATAATAAATGGAGAAATAAAAAACGTAAGAGAATCTTTAATTCATTTAAAATATACAGATGGTGTTATGCTTGGAAGAAACATATATAAAAAACCTATGATTTTAAAATCAGTAGACAATAAAATATATAATAAAAAAAAATATAAATCTAAAAAAATTTTATATAAAATATTTAAATATATTAATAAAAAAGTATCAGAAAAAATTCCTATGTATAAAATTACTAGACATATTATAAATATTTTTAAAAATAAACCTTATTCTTATATATGGAAAAAAATGATATTATCAAAAAAAAATCAAAAAAAAAATATTAAAAAAATTTTTAAAAAATATAAAAATTTTATAAAGCATAAAAAATTATAAAATATAATATAACATAATTACAATAAACATAAATAACATATAAAAAAATAATTAGATATTTTAAATGGAAAAAAATAAAAAAATATTTGAAAAATTATATAAAAATAGAAAAAATAATAAAAAAATACCACCTCATTCTATAGAAGCAGAACAATCTATATTAGGTGGATTAATGTTAGATAATAATAAATGGGATACAGTATCAGAAATAATAGTAGAAAAAGATTTTTTTATAATTCAGCATAGAATAATTTTTAATGAAATGAAAAATTTATTAGATTTAGAACATCCAATTGATTTAATAACTTTATCAGAATCTTTAGAACAAAAAAAAAAACTAGAAATGGTAGGAAGATTTTCTTATCTTGCAGAACTATCTAAAAATACCCCAAGTACAGCAAATATAAAAGCATATTCTAACATAGTTAAAGAAAGAGCAATAATAAGAGAAATAATATTAGCAGCTAATAAAATGATATCAGCAGGATATAATACAGAAGGAAGAAATAGTGAAGATTTATTAGATTATGCTGAATCTATAGTATTTAAAATCTCTGAAAGTAGAACAAGAAAAAAATCAGGACCTAAAAATATAGTTCAAATATTAGATTCTACTATATCTAATATAGAAAATTTAATGAAATCTCCAATTGAAGATATAACTGGCATAAATACTGGATATCAAGATTTAAATAAAAAAACATCAGGATTACAAAAATCAGAATTAATAATAATAGCAGCTAGACCTTCAATGGGCAAAACTACATTTGCTATGAACATTTGTGAAAATGTAGCTATGATATATGAAAAACCAGTTTTAATATTTAGCTTAGAAATGCCTGTAGAACAAATAATGATAAGAATACTATCATCATTATCCAGAGTTAACCAGTCTAAAATAAGAACCGGAAAATTAAATGATGAAGATTGGTCAAGAATATCTAGTACAATAAATATTTTATTAAAAAAAAAAAATATATATATAGATGATTCTTCTTCATTAACTACAACAGAAATAAGATCTAGATCTAGAAAAATATATAGAGAAAATAAAGGAATTAGTCTTATTATGATAGATTATTTACAATTAATGAAAATACCTTCTATAAAAGAGAATCGAACATTAGAAATAGCGGAAATTTCTAGAACATTGAAATCATTAGCAAAAGAATTAGAAGTTCCAATAATAGCTTTATCTCAACTAAATAGATCACTAGAACAAAGAGCAGACAAAAGACCTTTAAATTCAGATTTAAGAGAATCAGGTTCTTTAGAACAAGATGCAGATTTAATAATGTTTATATATAGAGATGAAGTATATTATGAAAATAGTGATTTTAAAGGAATAGCTGAAATAATAATAGGAAAGCAAAGAAATGGTCCTATAGGAACTATTAGGTTAACATTCAATGGTCATTGGTCTAGATTTGATAATTATTCTGGAATAAAATATAAATAAAAATATTAATTATATTAAAAATGTTTAAACTAATAATTTAATTTTTTAAAAATATTATTATAATGAAAAATATACATAATTTTAAAAAATAAAAAATATTATGAGATAAATTATGAAAATAAAAATAGGAGTAGTAATGGATCCTATAAACAATATAAATATAAAAAAAGATTCTACTTTTTCAATATTACTCGAATCACAAAAAAGAAATTATATTATATATTATATGGAAATAAAAGACTTATATATATATTCAAATAAAGCATATTCTAAAACAAAAATTATAAATGTAAAAAAAAATAAAAAAAAATGGTTTAAAATAATTAAAAAAAAAACTATCTTATTGTCTAAATTAGATATCATACTTATGAGAAAAGATCCTCCAGTAAATATGGAATTTATTTATTCAACATACATTTTAGAAAAAGCAGAGCAAAACGGAGCAATAGTAGTTAACAAACCAAGCAGCTTAAGAAATTTTAATGAAAAAATTTTTAGTATAGAATTTAAAAAATTTATTCCAAAAACATTAATAACTTCAAAAAAAAATACAATAAAAAAATTTATAAAAAAAAATAAAGATATTATTATAAAACCACTAAATGGAATGGGTGGACATTCAATATTTAGAGTAAAAGAAAAAGACAAAAATTTTTCTGTAATAGTTGAAACTATGACACAAAAAGAAACTAAATATTGCATATCACAAAAATATATAAAAGAAATATTAAATGGAGATAAAAGAATAATAATAATAAATGGAATTCCAATAAAATGGTGTGTTCATAGAATTCCAAAAAAAGGAGAAAATAGAGGAAACATAGCTGCAGGTGGAAAAATTAAATTAAAAAAAATAAATAAAGAAGATCTTAAAATATCTAAAATAGTTGGTAAATTTTTAATAAAAAAGGGTATAATATTAGCAGGAATAGATATAATAGGGAATAAATTAACAGAAATAAATATTACAAGTCCTACATGTATTAGAGAAATAGAAGATTTTTATAAAATTTCTATTTCAAAAATATTATTAAACTGTTTAGAAAAAAAAGTATTAAAAAAAAATATAAAAAATATAAATAGGTATAAAAAATGAAACCAGTATTACAAAACCATTTTTTAATAGCTATGCCAGGTATAGAAGATCCATTTTTTAAAAAATCAGTTATATACATATGTAAACATGATTCTAATGGAACTATGGGAATAATAATAAATAAACCTATAGAAAATTTAAAAATAAAAGATATATTAATAAAATTAAAAATAAAAGATATAAAAAAAGCAAATAAAGAAATAAATAAACCTGTTATTTTAGGAGGTCCTCAATATGGAGACAGAGGATTTATATTACATTCTTCTAAAAAAAAATTTTCATCAAGTATAAAAGTTTCTAAAGAAACTTTAATAACTACTTCTAAAGATATACTTGAGTCTATAGAAAAACTAGAAAATCCTAAAAATATACTAGTAGCACTAGGATATTGTTCATGGAAAAAAAATCAATTAGAAAATGAATTATTAGAAAATTCATGGCTTACAGCTCCAGCAAATAGTTATGTTTTGTTCAAAGTTCCTATGAAAAAAAAATGGGATGAAGCAGCAAAAATACTAGGAGCTGATATAAAAAAAATTGCAATAAATTTTGGGCATGCATAAAAAATGAACTATATATCCTTCGATTATGGAACAAAAAATATAGGTGTAGCTGTAGGACAAAAAATAACTAATACAGGAAATATATTAAATTCTATAAAAATAAAAAATAAAAATATATATTGGAAAGAAATAGAAAAAATAATAAAATTGTGGAATCCAAAATCTATAATAGTTGGTCTTCCATTAAACATGGATGGCACAGAACAAAAATTTACAAAAAAAACAAAAATTTTTGCTTTTAAAATTAGTAAAAAATTTAATATAAGAGTTCATATGCATGACGAAAGATTAAGCACTATAGAAGCTAAAAGAATTTTGTTTAAAAAAGGATTTAATAATTTAACTAAAAATAAAATAAATTCTACATCAGCATTAATAATACTAGAAAGTTGGTTTTTAAAAGTATTTTATAAAAAAAAATAATATAAATATGAAAAAAAAAATATATTTAAGTTTATATATACATATACCATGGTGTATAAGAAGATGTCCTTATTGCAATTTTAATATTTCAATTTTTAACGTAAAAAAAAAAAAAAAGTATATTAAAAAATATATAAAAAATATGTGCAAAGATCTTAAAAAAGATACTAAACTAATTAGAAAAAGAAAAATAAATACTATATTTATAGGAGGAGGAACTCCTACAATATTAACACATAAAGAAATATATATAATATTAAAGAAAATAAAACAAATAGTAAAGTTTTCTAAAAATATTGAAATAACTATTGAAATGGATCCTAAAACTGTAAAAAACAAAAATATAGTATTTTATGAAAAAATAGGAATAAATAGAATATCTATAGGAATACAAACTTTTAATAATAAAAAACTAAAATTATTAAAAAGAATGTATAAATGTAAAGAAGCTATAAAAATAGTAAAAAAATGTAAAAAAAATAAAAATACTAAAATAAATTTAGATATTATTCATAGTTTACCTAATCAATCATTATACGAAGCTCTAGTTGATATAAAAATTGCTTGTAAATTAAATCCAAATCATATTTCTTGGTATAAATTAGAAATAGAAAAAAATACTATTTTTTATAAAAGAAAAATAAAAAATACTGTAGAAAAAATTTATTTTAAAATATTAAAATATGGAAAAATTATATTAGAGAATAATGGATATAAACAATATGAAATATCTTCTTATTCAAAAAAAAATAACAAATCTAAACATAATTTGAACTATTGGAATTTTGGAGATTACATAGGAATAGGATGTGGCGCTCATGGGAAAATAACTATGAAAAATGGAAAAATAATAAGAACAATTAAAGAAAAAAATATAAAAAAATATAATTCAAAAAAGTATTTATATAAAATAATAGTTGTAAATGAAAAAGAAAAAATTTTAGAATTTTTTATGAACAAATTTAGATTATATAAAAAATTTTCAATAAAAGATTTTTATAAATATACAAAAATAAAAATAAATAAAATTTATAAAAAAATTTATAAAGCAGAAAAACAAGGTTATATAAAAATAATAAAAAAAAAAATAGAAACTACAAAAAAGGGAAAAAATTTTTTAGAAAATTTATTAGAAATATTTGTATAATTTAAATTTTTTTATATATTATATTATATATGTTTTTTTTTTTATTTTTAGCTATATTTTCATATTTAGTATTTATATTAAATTTAACATTTGAATTTTTATGTTTATTTTCAATAAAAAAAAATTTTTTAAAACAATTAAAAATTTTTATATTTTTTAAAATATATTTATAATATAATTTACAATCTGTCATTATATGTAATATACCATTTTTTATCAATTTTAATCTTACTAAAGACAAAAACATTAAATTTATTAATCTTCTTTTATTATGTTTTTTTTTTTTCCAAGGATCAGGAAAAAATATTTGAATTTTAAATATAGAATTATTTAATAACATATACTTTAAAACTTTTAATGCATCAAAATAAATTATTTTTAAATTTTTTATATTATGTTTTTCGCATTTTTTAATACAATATAAAATTCCATTTATATATACTTCAACTCCTAAAAAATTTGCTTTAGAATTTTTCACAACATCAAAAAATAATTTTCTTCCATTTCCAAATCCTATATCTAAAATTATAGGATATGAACAATTTTCAAATATATATTTTTTTTTTATATAAGAAAATTCTATACAAAATTTTTTCCAAAAATTTCTTATAATTGAAATATTAAAACTACTTAATTTTTTTCTCCTAATAACAAAACTTTGTATTTCTTTTAAATATATTTCTTTTTTTAAAATTTTTATTTTTTTTAAATTATTTTTTATTTTCATATTCTTTGTCAAAGAAAAATCAATTAAAATTTTTATAATTTTATTATAAAAAAATATTTAAAATATTTATACTATATATTATAATATAAATAATTAAATTATATAAAATATATAAATATTTAAAATATATATGAACAAAATTATAAAATGTCATTTTTTTAAAAAAAAATTAAAAAAACAAAAAAAACAAGAATACCCTGGCAAAATAGGAAAAAAAATATATAATAAAATATCAGAAAAAGCATGGAAAAAATGGAAACTAGAAGAAATAAAGTTAATAAATGAAAATAAATTAAATATGATATATGAAGATGACATAAAAAAATTAGAAAATTATATGATAAAATTTTTATTTAAAAATAATTAATATCTTTTTATAATATTTACTACATATTTTATATATAAAAATATATTTTTTATTAAAGAAATTTTTGTATTATCAAAATAATTTTTTTTTATTTTTTTTTTTAAATTTTTTATATATTTATTTAAAAATTTATAATTTATAATTTCAAAACAATGTTTTTTCCATTTTTTTTTTTCTGAAGAATTTAAAATTTCAATAAAATTTCTTGCTTTAAATCTAAAAAATAATTCATTCATTCTATAATCATAAAATAAAAATTTTTTTTTTAATACTTTTTTTATATCTAATTTATGAATATTTTTCATAATATTTCTATCATTATAATTAAAAAAATTTTCATATATTTTCATGTCTACATCAAGATTTTTTATTTCATTTTTTTTATCTTTCTCTAAAAAAAAATTTTTTAATAATAAAAAAAAATTCCATTTACGTTTTATATACAATATTTTATTAATTTTATTTTCTAAATTAAATTTAATTCTTTTAAAATCTTCTTTTCTTAATACAGATAATGGAGCAATTACTGGAGATTTATTAATATAAATAAATAAAATTCCAAATAAAAATAATTTTTTAATTTTTAAATTTAAATATTTTTTTTTACAAATATAATATATAAAAAATTTTATATCTTTAGATAAATCAAACATAACAGCTATATTAGAATTTTTAGGATGAATAAATAAAAATAAAATAGTAGACAAATTAAAATTTTTTGTTTTAAAAAGACTAGAAGAAAAAAAAATTGGTTTCCAAATATTTTTATTTATTATTAATAAAACATTTTTTTTTAATCTCATTTTTAATATATAGTAAAACAATTTTTTATTTTTTTTTTTTAAAAATTTAGCAACAGAAATAGTAGCACGAACATCATAAACTGCATCATGAGCTTTTTTATGAAAAATATTATTTTCTCTTGTAAAATCTATTAATTTAAAACTAACACATTTTTTTTTATTTCTTTGTGGCCATTTTATATTTTCAGGTCTAAAAGAATAATAAGCTCTTAACATTATTAAAATATCCAATCTAGAACTATTATTCTTCCAATGCCAACTATATGGATCAAAAAAATTTCTGTAAAACATATTTCTAGTAAATTCATCATCAAAATTAAAATTATTATATCCTACAATACACGTATTTTTTTTAGAAAAAATTTTATTTATTTTTTTTGCAAAAAAATATTCATTAAAATATTTTTTTTTAAATAAATCTAAAGGTGATATTTTAGTTATAAAAATAGATTCTATGTTAGGTAAATAATCTACAGAAGGAATACAGAAAAAACAAATATCAGGACTAATAATGTTTAAATTAAAATCTGTTATAACACAAGAAAATTGAAATGGTTTATCTAAATATGAATTAATTCCAAAAGTTTCATAATCATAAAAAATAAAATAAAAATTTTTTAATAACATTTTTTAAAAAAATATAAAAAATAATTTTTTCTCCTCCGACTGGAGTCGAACCAGTGACATACGGATTAACAGTCCGCCGTTCTACCAACTGAACTACAGAGGAAATTATAATTATTATTATTAATTAATAAATTATTAATGTCAAATTATTTTAAAAAAAAAAAAAATATATATAGAAAAAAAAAATTATATATAATATAATTTATAAATAATATATATGATGGCCCTTTAGCTCAGTGGTTAGAGCACACGACTCATAATCGTTAGGTCGCTGGTTCAAATCCAGCAAGGGCCAAAAAAAATTTTTAAATAATTTTCAATAATTTTAAAAAATACAAATATTTTTTATATATAATGACAAACAAAAAAAGATTATTTAATAGATCATTTTTAGAAATGAGACCTGTAATTTTTAAACAAAATTATACTTCTCATTCTGACGGATCAATATTAATAAAAATAGGAAATACATCAGTTCTATGCAATGCTTCTATACAAGAAAAAGTACCTTTCTTTATAAAAGGACAAAAAATAGGATGGATAAATGCAGAATATGGAATGATTCCTACTGCAACTCATAAAAGAAATATAAGAGAATCTATACAAGGCAAACAAAAAGGAAGAACAATAGAAATACAAAGATTTATTTCAAGATCTTTAAGAGCTTCTATAAATTTAAAAAAATTAGGAGAAAGAACAATTTTATTAGATTGTGATGTATTAGAAGCAGATGGAGGAACAAGATCTGCATCTATAACAGGATCTTATATAGCAATGGCTATAGCATGCAAAAAATTAGTTAAAAAAAAAATATTAAAAAAAAATCCAATAAAAACTTTATTAGCATCAATATCTGTAGGAATAGTAGATAATGAATATATGTGCGATTTAGACTATAATGAAGATTCAAGAGCATATTCAGATATTAATATAGTAATGGATTCAAATGAAAAAATAGTAGAAATACAAGGAACAGCAGAAACAAAAACTTTTAAAGAAAAAGATCTATACAATCTTATATCAATAGCAAAAAAAAACATAAATTTTTTAATAAAAAAACAAAAAGATATAATAAAAAAAATTTAATAATAAAATTTTATTAACATTTTTCTTATATCTATAATAATTTTTTTTTTATTTTTAAAATTTTTGCATTAAAATAGATATAAGAATATAATAATTTATTATATATTTTTTATAATAAATAAATACTTTATTTTGGTAAAATTTCTATATAAATATTAGATTTTATATTTTTATGTAATTTAAATAAAACATTATAAGTTCCTAATTTTTTTATAAAATTATTTTCTATATAAACATTTTTTTTATTTACTATTATTCCAATTTTTTTTAAATTATGTACAATAATTTTAGAATTTACAGAACCGAACAATTTTCCGTCCTTACTAGATTTTGCAAAAATTCTTATTTTTTTTAAATTGTCCAGCTTGATCTTCATATCATGAAAAAATGAAATTTTATTTTCTATTATTTTTTGACTTAAAATTCTTTTTTCATTAAATTTTTTAATATTTTCTTTATTAGCTAATATAGCCTTTCTATTAGGAAATAAAAAATTTCTAGCATATCCAGGCTTAACATCAACTATATTTCCTTTTTCTCCTAAATTTAATACTTTTTCTGATAATATTATTTTCATTTAATTTTTAATAAATTTCTAATTTTATATTATATTTTTATTTATGTTTATCAGTATAAGGTAATAAAGATAAATATCTAGCTTTTTTTATAGCTTTAGAAAGCTTTCTTTGATATTTTGATTTTGTTCCAGTAATCCTACTAGGAACTATTTTCCCATTTTCAGTAATATAATTTTTTAACAAATTTATATCTTTATAATCTATTTCTTTTATTCCTTCTGAAGTAAATCTACAAAATTTTCTTCTTCTAAAATATCTAACCATATTTTTATATCTCTTTAAAATATTAAAAAATTATTTACTATTTTTTAATTTTTTTTCAGCATCTTTTATTAAAAACATAGGAGACTTATTCAATATAGGATTTTTTACAGAAATTATAAGATTTCTTAATATGTTTTCATCAAATCTTATTTTATTTTCTAAAATTTTCATAGTATCTTTTAACATTTCTATATTAATTAATACATAATGACCCTTATGAATTTTTTTTATAGGATAAGACAAATGTCTTCTTCCCCAGTTTTCTAATCTATGAACAATTCCTTTATTTTCTTTTATAAAATTTATATATTTTTCTAAAATATTAGTAACTAAATTACTATTTCCAGGATGGAATATTAAAACTATTTCATAATTTTTCATATAAAAATAAATACCATGTAAAAAAAATTAATTTAAAAAATATATAAAAAATTTAAAAAACATTATTACATAATATAAATGTTCTTTTCTAAAACTTTTAAAATTTTATATTTAGCATCTTCTAAATCTTCAGAAGATAAAAAATATAAATTTTTCCAAGATCTTATCCATGTCATTTGTTTTTTTACTAACTTTTTTGTAGCAAAAAATATTTTTTCAAACATTTCGTTATATGTAATTTTTTTATTTATAAAATCCCACATTTGCGAATAACCTATACAATTCATAGATTGAAATTTTATATTTAAAATATTATTTTTAAAAAGTTCATAAACTTCTTTTTCAAAACCAGAATCTATCATTTTTTGTAATCTTAAAACTATATTTTTATTCAAAAAATCCATATTTTTAGGTATTAAAACAAATTGTAAAACTTTGTATGGAAACTTATTTTTTCTTAAAAAACTACTTTTTTTTTTCCAGTAGTATAATATACTTCTAAAGCTCTAGAAAGTCTATATATATCATTTTTATTTATATTATTAGCACTTTTAAAATCTATTTTAAAAAGTTTTTTATATAAATTTGTAGAACTATTATTTTTAATATAATCAAAAATTCTATTAATAAGATATTTATTTTTTTCAGGCAAATTTATTAGTCCATTTAAAAGTATTTTATAATATAACATTGTACCTCCAACTAATAAAGGAACCTTTTTTTTTAAAAAACATAATTTTATTTCTCGTAATGCATCATAATAAAAATTTGCTACAGAATATCCTTCATTAGGATATATTATATCAACTAACTTATGAGGAAACTTTTCTAATTCATATTTATTAGGTTTAGCAGTTCCTATGTTCATATTTTTATAAACTAATGAAGAATCTACACTAATTATCTCTGCGTTAATTTTATTATAAATTTTCATAGCTAAATCAGTTTTTCCACAACAAGTAGGCCCCATTAAAAAAATTACTGTGTTATTGTTTTTGTTCATAAAATTATTTTGAATTTAATATATATAATATGCTTAATAAATTTTTTATATTGTTTATAAATGGAAACATATTTTGTTACCTATAAAAATTTTAATATATAATATATAATAATATATTATTAATAATTTTAAAACAATTTTATTTTTTCCATTTTTTATAATATTTTATTAACCCACTTGTAGAACTATCATATTTATGATTAATTTTTTTATTTTTTTTTAAATGTTCATATATAATATTAGATAAACTTTTTCCTAATTCTACACCCCATTGATCAAAACTAAAAATATTTAAAATTATACCTTGAACAAATATTTTATGTTCATACATAGATAATAATGCTCCTATACTTTCAGGATCAATATTTTTAAATAAAATAGTATTAGAAGGAATGTTACCTAAAAATTTTTTATATAATTTTAAATTTTTTTTACAATATTCTATTTTTTTTATATTTTTTTTTAAAGTTTTTTTTCCAAAAGCTAATGTTTTTGTTTGAGCAAAAAAATTAGACAATAAGTTTATATTATGCTCACAAAAAATTTTATTATTATTATTTACAAAAGAAATAAAATCACAAGGTACAAATCTTGTTCCTTGATGTAAAAGTTGAAAAAAAGAATGCTGACAATTAGTACCAACACCACCCCATATTATTTGACTAGTATTATATAAAATGTTTTTACCATTTTTATCAACATTTTTTCCATTTGACTCCATATTCAACTGTTGAACATATTTAGTAAACTTACTTAATCTATCACTATATGCTAGAACAGCTTCTGTATCTGCATTAAAAAAAATATTATACCAAAAACTTATTAAAGAAAGTATTACTGGAATATTTTTATTATATCTTGTTTCATAAAAATGATTATCCATTTTGTTAGCTCCATCTAAAAATTTTAAAAAATTTTTATATCCTATAGATAACATTATAGATAAACCAACTGATGACCAAACAGAATATCTACCTCCAGTCCACTTAAAAATTTTAAAAATATTTTTTTTATTTATTCCAAATTTTATAACTTCTTTTTTATTATTAGAAATAGCATAAAAATGTTTATAAAAAAAATTATTATTATAAAATTTTTTATTAAAATATTTTTTTATACTTTTAGCATTTTTAATAGTTTCATAAGTTGTAAAAGTTTTAGAAATTATAAAAAATAAAGATGTATCTAAACTTATTTTATTCAAAACATCTATTAAATTATTATTATCTATGTTAGATAAATAATGTATTTTTAAATGATTTTTATAATCTTTTAATGCATTGTTAACCATTTTAGGACCTAGTTCTGAACCACCTATTCCAATATTAACAATATCGGTTATTTTTTTATTAGTAAAACCTCTAATTTTTCCATTTATTACATTTTCAGAAAAATTTTTCATTTTTTTTAAACAATTTTTAATTTTTATCATTATATTTTTTTTGTTTAAAAAAAAATTAGAATTACATGGTTTTCTTAAAGCTATATGTAATACAGAACTATTTTCAGTTTTATTTATTTTTTTTCCTAAAAACATTTTTTTTATTTCTTTTTTTATTTTAATTTCTTTTGCAAATTTAAATAAAAATTTCATAGTTTCATCATTAATTATATTTTTTGAGTAATCTAAAACCATAATATCCATAAAATTTATAGAAAATTTATCAAATCTATTTTTATCATGTAAAAAAAAGTCTTTAATATGTAAATTTTTAATTTTTTTAAAATTTTTATGTAACATTTTAAAATATTTTTTTTTATTAAAACAATATTCCATAATATTTCTCAATTTATTTATATTATTAAAAAAAAATAAAACTAAATTTTATATAAACATAAAATAAGTTTATAGTAATATTTTAAACAAAACATCACAATTTATAAAAAAAAATAATTTAAAAAAAATATAAAAATATGAAATATAAAAAATTAATATGGATAGATTTAGAAATGACTGGATTAGATCCAAAAAAAAATTTTATTTTAGAAATTGGAATAATAATTACAGACAAGGATTTAAATATTAAAACAAAAGGAATATCAGTAACTATACATCAAAATAAAAAAGTATTAAAAAAAATGGATAGTTGGAACAAAAAAACACATAAACATAGTGGTTTATTAAAAAAAGTAAAAAAAAGTAAATATAATGAAAAATCTGCAGAAAAAAAAATTATAAAATTTATAAAAAAATTTGTAAAAAAAAATGAATCTCCTATGTGTGGAAATTCTAATTTTGTAGACAAAATTTTTTTAAAAAAATTTATGCCAAATTTATTAAATTATTTTCATTATAGATCAATAGATGTAAGTACTGTTAAAGAAATATTTAAAATGTGGAAAAAAGAAGAATATAAAAAATTTGAAAAAAATAAAAATCATACTACTATAAAAGATATAAAAGAATCTATAAAAGAACTTTTATATTATAAAAAAAAATTTTTTATATGTAAATAAAAAATATTTACAATAAAATAAAAACTTGTCTAAAAAAAAATATTAATATATAATTTACAAAATAAGCGGGAATAGCTCAGTAGGTTAGAGTGCAACCTTGCCAAGGTTGAGGTCACGAGTTCGAATCTCGTTTCCCGCTAAAATTTTTTAAATAATTTAATATAAGAAAATATATAATTCATATTAGTAAATGTTCTTAAATAATTAAGACATATAAAACAAAATTATATAATATTCTAATAAAAATGTTAAAAACAATATTTTTAATTATATAACTAATTTTGAAAATTTTTAAATCTTTTATTAAATCTTTCTATTCTACCACTAGTATCAACAACACGCTGTTTCCCAGTAAAAAATGGATGACATGAACCGCATATGTCCAAATTAATAGATTTTTTTTTTATAGTAGAAAAAAATTTTATATTATTACCACATGAACAAAAAGCATTTACTTTTTGATAATTAGGATGTATTTTTTTTTTCATAATATTAAAACCTTTTTTAAAATAAAACAAAATTAAATATATAAATTTATATAAAATAGATAATAAAAATATAATATATATAAAAATTTAAAACAACGTATTAAAAACATAATGTGTTTAAATAATTAAAACATTAATATAAAAATTTTAATATATTTTAAAATATCTAAAAGGAATTTTATGACAACTATATTGAGTGTACGTTTAAAAAAAAAAGTAGTAATAGGTGGAGATGGTCAAGCAACACTAGGAAGTACAGTAATAAAAAGTAATGTAAAAAAAGTTAGAAATTTATATAATAAAAAAGTTATAGCTGGATTTGCTGGAGGTACAGCAGATGCCTTCACTCTATTCGATTTATTTGAAAAAAAACTTTTAGTTCATCAAGGTCAATTACAAAGATCTGCTATAGAATTAGCAAAAGATTGGAGAACAGATAAAATATTAAGAAAATTGGAAGCTTTATTAGCTGTAGCAGACAAAAACACGTCTCTTATAATTACAGGTAATGGTGATGTTATACAACCTGAAAATGATTTGATTGCAATAGGATCAGGAGGATCATATGCTCAAGCGTCAGCTCAAGCTTTATTAAAACATTCTAACTTAACAGCAAAAGAAATTGTTAAAGAATCTTTAACAATTGCATCTAATATTTGTATATATACAAATCAAATTTTTACAATAAAAGAACTATCTTCAGAAAAATAAGGATTAAATATGTCAGAAATGACTCCCAAAAATATTGTTAAAGAATTAGATAAATTTATAATAGGACAAAGAAAAGCAAAAAAAGCAGTAGCAATAGCATTAAGAAATAGATGGAGAAGAATGAAAGTAAAAAAAGATATTAGACATGAAATCACTCCTAAAAATATATTAATGATAGGACCTACTGGAGTTGGAAAAACAGAAATAGCTAGAAGACTAGCAAAATTAGCAAATTCTCCATTTATAAAAATAGAAGCAACAAAATTTACTGAAGTTGGATATGTAGGAAAAGAAGTAGATTCTATAATAAGAGATTTAACTGATTTAGCTATGAAAATAGTGAGAGTTCAAATAATAGAAAAAAATAAAGAAAAAGTAAGAAAAATAGCAGAAGAAAAAATATTATCAGTATTAGTTCCAACAGTTCAAAATAACTGGGGAATTCAAGATTCTAATCAAAGACCATTAGCAACAATACAATCATTTAGAAAAAAACTTAGAGAAGGAAAGTTAGATGATAAAGAAATAGAAATAAATGTTTCAGTAACACCACTAGGAGTAGAAATAATGGCTCCTCCAGGAATGGAAGATTTAACAAATCAATTGCAATCAATATTTCAAAATTTAGGAAGTAGTAAAAAAAGAACTAGAAAATTAAAAATAAAAGATGCAATGAAAATTTTAATAGAAGAAGAAGCATCTAAATTAATTAATCCAGAAGAAATTAAAAAAAAAGCTATAAATGCAGTAGAACAAAAAGGTATAGTATTTATAGATGAGATAGATAAAATATGTAGAAGAAGTGGTATAAATTCAGGACCTGACATTTCTAGAGAAGGAGTTCAAAGAGATCTATTACCGTTAGTAGAAGGATGCACAGTATCTACAAAATATGGAACTGTAAAAACAGATCATATATTATTTATAGCATCTGGAGCTTTTCAAATATCTACTCCATCAGATTTAATACCAGAATTACAAGGAAGATTACCTATTAGAGTTGAATTAAAATCATTAACTATAAAAGACTTTGAAAGAATTCTTACAGAACCTAATTCATCTATTACAATTCAATATAAAGCTTTAATGAAAACAGAAGGAATAGAAATAAATTTTAAAAAAAGTGGTATAAGATGTATAGCAGAAGCTGCATGGAAAGTTAATCAATCAATGGAAAATATAGGAGCTAGAAGATTACATACAGTTATGGAAAAATTAATGGAAGATATTTCATTCAATTCAAACGATAAAAAAAATACATCAGTAGAAATAAATAAAAAATATGTAGAAAAACATTTAGAAAAATTTGTTTCTAATGAAGATCTTAGCAAATTTGTACTATAAAATATTAAAAAATAAATATAAAATTTTTTTCTTATCTTAGAAACAATCTAAGATAAGAAAACTAACTAAAAATATAATTAATAAATTTTATATAATTTTAAAATATTAAATCAAAAATATTTTTTTATTTTTTTTTCACTACAATATATTATAGTATATAATATAAAATAAATAAAATTTTTTAAAAATATCATAGGTATAAAAATGACAGAATGGATAGAAGCAACAATAATAAAAATAAAAAAATGGAAATTTCCACTGTTTAGTATAATTGTTAATGCAAAAATATTACCATTTAAAGCAGGACAATTCACAAAAATAGCAATATTAAAAAATGGAAAAAAAATACAAAGAGCATATTCTTATGTAAATTCTCCAAAAAATAAAAATTTAGAATTTTATGTAACATATGTAAAAAATGGAGTTATAACAAAACATTTATATGATCTAAATCCTGGAAACAAAATTATTATAAGCAAAAAATCTTTTGGATTTTTTACATTAACAGAAATACCAAAAACAAAATACTTATGGATGATATCAACAGGAACTGCTATAGGTCCATATTTATCTATATTACAATATGGAGGAAAAGAAATAAAAAAATTTAATAAAATAATATTAATACATGCAGTTAGATATAAAAATCAACTTAATTATAAAAAAATATTAAAAAAAATAAAATTAAAATATAATAATTTTATATTTCAAAAAGTAGTAAGTAGAGAAAAATTAAATAAAAAATATTTATTTGGAAGAATACCAAAATTATTAAATGATAATGTCATAGAAAAAAAAATGAATATAAAAATAAATAATAAAAATTCGCATTTTATGATTTGTGGAAATCCTGACATGGTAAAAGATACAAAACAGATATTAATAAAAAAATATAAACTTAAAAAAAATTTAAGAAAATTACCTGGAAACATAACAACAGAAAATTATTGGTAAAAATAAAATATTTTATTAAAACTAAATTTAGTTAACAATTATATATTGTAAAAGGAATTACTTGAGAAATATTATCTTTTTTTAGTTTTATCATAATTATTCTATCTATACCTATAGCAACTCCTGAACATTTTGGTATTCCTTTTGACAATGCATCTAGAAAAAAATTATCTAATTTTACTTTTTCTAATCCTATTTTTTTTCTAATAGAATTTTCATTATTAAATCTATTTTCTTGTTCTTTTCTATCTATTAATTCATTGAATCCATTTGCTATTTCTATTCCTTTAAAAAAAACCTCAAATCTATTAGCTAAATTATTATTTTTTTTATTTATAGATGATGATAGAGATTGATCAGAAGGAAAATGATAAATAAAAATTGGTCTGTCTTTTCCCAAATTTTTTTCTATTCCTATTAAAAATAATATTTCCAGTAAATCTTTTTTATACAAAAATTTTAAATTTTTTATTAAATGAAAATGTTCTAAATATATTATTTTTTTTACTAAATCTTCTTTATTTGACTCAAATGGATCAATATTTAAAAATTTTATAAATATTTCTTTATAAGAAAAAATTTCAGATTTTTTAAAATTAAATATTTTTTGAAAAAAAAAATCTATTTTTTTAATAAATTTAAACATATTACAATTTATTATATAAAACTCAAGAATAGTAAATTCAGGATTATGATATTTTCCAAATTCTTCATCTCTAAAACTATGACATATTTGATATATAGATCCTATTTTTAAAGAAAGTAATCTTTTCATATGATATTCGGGACTAGGTATCATCCATAAATCTATATTATTTTTAATACTATTATCATAGTATTTAGTTTTGAAACATTTTATATTACAATCAGGAACTGCATGTCTAGACAACATAGGAGTATCTACTTCAATAATATTTAAATTATTAAAAAATTTTCTAATTTTAAACAGAATTTTAGATCTATATATTAAATCTTTTTTATTTATAAAATTATTATATTTTTTTCTTTTATTCATAAAAATATTAAAAAATTTTTGTAAGTTTACAAAACAAACAATTGTTTTGTAAACTTTTTTAAAAATTAACAAATTATATAAGTGATAAAAAAATATTTATTTATTTAATAAAAAATAAATTTTTAATTATTGGATTACTAATTTTAGAAAAAACTACATTAGTTTTCATACCATATGAACTTATTGTATTTAAATATGGAGCTCCAACATTATTAAAATCATTAAAATCTCTAGATTTAGTAATGCTGCATATGTCTACTTCAAAACTATTTTCGTCAATTCTATG
This sequence comes from Buchnera aphidicola (Pseudoregma panicola), assembly GCF_039376655.1. Classification (NCBI taxonomy): domain Bacteria; kingdom Pseudomonadati; phylum Pseudomonadota; class Gammaproteobacteria; order Enterobacterales; family Erwiniaceae; genus Buchnera; species Buchnera aphidicola. The sequence goes on from NZ_CP135000.1 coordinate 397,761, forward strand.
TATATTATAAGAAATTTTTGGATGATAAAAAGTACATTTTAATATATCTGGATATTTAGATATAATTCCAAAGAAAGATTTTGCTAAAACTCCTTCTTGAGCAAAACAAGATACTAATTTTCTATCTGATATATTAGGTAATAAATTTTTAAATTTTTTTAAAATTTCTCTAGGATCTTTGTTTTTTGTTATAGATTTTCCATTAATAGACATTTCAACATGACCTAGTTCAGACATAAAAATTTTATGCAAATCTTCTTCATTGTTTCTATTTAAATAATCAAAATGACTTCTTATATCTTTTCCAAATTTTACTAAAGAAAAAGATTCATTAGCATCGTTAAGCAATTTCCATTCATTTCCTTGATTATCTTTTTCTTCTATTTGTTTATTAGATTTTGTTTCATCAACTTTAGACACCACTTCACAACATCTATTATGTAAAGGAAATCCATTCATATGAACAACTTTTGCATCATGTTTATAACCAACTTTATTTTCAACAGGATCTTTAATACTTTTAGGTTTATAAAAAGAAATAGGATCTACACTTTTGTCTTTTAAAATATCATAACCTTGAAAAGGATTTGTAACATGAAGAGCTTTATGTAAATTACTTTTATTTTTTTTATTTATACCTTTAACATTTTTAGTCAAATTTTTGTTTAAAAATTTATTTTTACTAATGTCTAAAGTTATATCTTTAGAACTATATATATTAGTAAATTTATTTGAACCTTCTAAAATAGCAGAATATGACATTTTAGCATTAATTTTAACTTTATTTTTATAATCTTCTTTAAAAACAGTTAAACTTGGTAACACAGTAGATATTAAATCATTATCTTCAACATCATTTTCTAAATTATCAATTTTAGAACCTTTATACCTAAATAATTTAGATGTGAATGAAATTTCATGTTTAATTTTATCATAAAAAAGTGTAAATTTTGCAGATTCTTCACCTTCATTAATATGTTTTATTATCTGAAATTTATTAATAGTTAGTGATGATAAATCGTTTTCATTTTTTTTAACAACTTTTTCATGTTTCTTTAATACTTTTGCATTATCTTTTTTATTTAAATTATTGTTAGATATTTTTATAACAGTTTTTTTTATATTATTATTAAAAAATGGCTTTTTTTCAGGCACTAATGTAATTATTGCACTTACTTCAGGATTTTCAATTGAATCAACTTTATAATCTTGAAACATATCTTTTTCGTTTTCTTTAGTACTATCTTTAGAATTAACATTTATAACATTTTTTGAAGATGTTATTTTACTTATATTATAAACATATGACATAATATTATGCCTTAAATGCATATTCTATAATTTTAGTTTAATTAAATTTTTTATATTTAGTCAAGTAATTTATTTAATCAAAAAAAATATAAATTTTTAAATATTTTATAAATGTATGTAAAGATATTAAAAAAATTAAAAAAAATAATATAAATATTAAAAAATTTATTACAATTAATAAAAAAATAAATTATAAAAAATTATTTATATTTATTTTACCATCATATACATGAGCAGTATTTCCAGACAATAAAATATTTTTTAATTTTTTTTCGTAAAAAATATTTAAATTGCCTCCATTTAAATTAACTAAAACATTTTTATTTAAAAAATTATTTTTTACACCTATTACTACTGAAGCACATGCACCACTTCCACATGATTTAGTTTCTCCAACACCTCTTTCATATGTTCTAACATTAATTTCTTTTCTAGATACTATTTCTACAAAATTTACATTAACACCCATAGGAAACAAAAAATATTTTTCTAAAAATGATCCTATCATGTCTACTTCAGCTAAAGAAATGTTATCTACAAAAATTACACAATGAGGATTTCCTAAAGATACTATAAAATATTTTATTTTTTTTGAATTTATTAAAACATGATATCCATTTTTAGAATACTCTTTCAAAAAAGGAATCTTACATGGATCAAAAATAGGTTGAGATAATTTAACTGAAACAATATTTTTATTTATATTCTTCAAAAAAATTGTTTGATTCTTAGTCATAACAAAAATGTCTTTTTTTTTAGAAATATTTTTTAAATATATAAATCTTCCAAAACATCTTACACCATTAACACATTGAAAAACCTCTGTTCCATCAGAATTAAAAATCTTATAAAAAAAATCTATTTTTTGATTTAAACTTTCTTCTACCAAAATTAATTGATCAAAACCTATTCCAATATTTCTATTTGAAAGTTTTCTAACAATAGATTTTGTAAAAATAATTTTATTATTTATATTATTAAATATTGCAAAATCATTTCCTAAACCATGCATTTTCGAAAAATTTATTAACATAATAAAATTTTTTCTTATATAAAATATAATTTAAATAATTTCAAAAAAATGTACATAATAAAAAACAAAAAATTGATCGGCGAAAGAGGATTTGAACCTCTGACCTACTGGTCCCAAACCAGTTGCGCTACCAAGCTGCGCTATTCGCCGATATATATTATAAAAATAAACAGTGTTATGGGTGATTAATGGGATTCGAACCCATGACCACTGAAACCACAATCCAGGGCTCTACCAACTGAGCTATAATCACCAATTTATTTAATTAAAAAATAAATATAATATACAAATAAAAATTTATTAAATAATATTTTTTTATTATTAAAAATATTTATATATTATATAAAAATATATAATAATTATATTACATAAAAAAAATATTTCAATAAAATATTTAAAATATTATTTAATAAAATTAATAATATGTTTAAAAATTTTTAAAATTTTTATTTTAAAATATTGTAAATTTTATAAATTTTCTATGATCTTTTCATCATTTCAAAAAAATCATTATTAGTTTTAGTCATAGATAATTTGGTAATTAAAAATTCCATTGCATCAATTTCACTCATAGGATGTATTATTTTTCTTAAAATCCACATTTTTTTTAATTCTTCTTTAGAAGTTAATAATTCTTCTTTTCTAGTTCCAGATCTATTATAATCTATTGCAGGAAATACTCTTTTTTCAGCAATTTTTCTAGATAAAGGTAATTCCATATTTCCTGTTCCCTTAAATTCTTCATATATAACTTCATCCATCTTAGATCCAGTATCTATTAATGCTGTAGCTATTATAGTTAAACTTCCTCCTTCTTCTACATTTCTGGCAGCGCCAAAAAATCTTTTAGGTCTATGTAATGCATTAGCATCTACACCACCTGTTAAAACTTTTCCAGAAGCTGGAACAACAGTATTATAAGCTCTTGCTAATCTAGTTATAGAATCTAATAAAATAACAACATCTTTTTTATGCTCTACTAAACGTTTTGCTTTTTCTATAACCATTTCAGAAACTTGAACATGTCTAGAAGCTGGCTCATCAAAAGTTGAAGCTACAACCTCTCCATTAACTAATCTTTGCATTTCTGTAACTTCTTCTGGTCTTTCATCTATTAGCAATACCATTAAAACACAATCTGTATAATTATGAGCTATGCTTTGAGCAATATTTTGTAATAACATTGTCTTTCCAGCTTTTGGAGGAGCAACAATCAATCCTCTTTGCCCTCTTCCTATAGGAGACGATAAATCTAACACCCTAGCAGTTATATCTTCTGTAGAACCATTACCTCTTTCCATTCTTAATCTAGAATTAGCATGTAATGGAGTTAAATTTTCGAATAAAATTTTACTTCTAGAACTCTCAGGTTTATCATAATTAACTTCATTAACTTTTAATAAAGCAAAATATCTTTCACCTTCTTTAGGTGGTCTTATTTTTCCAGATATAGTATCTCCAGTTCTTAAATTAAATCTTCTTATTTGACTAGGAGAAACATATATATCATCTGGACCAGCTAAATAAGAACTGTCAGAAGATCTTAAAAATCCAAAACCATCTTGTAATATTTCCAATACTCCATTTCCAAATATATCTTCTCCTCCTTTTGAATGTTGCTTAAGTATTGAAAAAATAATATCTTGTTTTCTCATTCTTGCTAAATTTTCTAGCCCCATTTTTTCACCGAGAATAATTAGTTCAGAAACCGGGTTATTTTTTAGTTCGGTAAGATTCATTATTTTTATATTCTTAGTAAACTGGGATTTAAATCTTGTAACTATTATTAAATAGATAATAATTTTTATTTAAATACAAAAAATTAATAAAATTATTTTTAATTATTTTAAGATCTTATATAATATAAATTATATTATATTTTATATACATAAACCAGCGGTTTTAATAAATAAAACCGCTTTTTTAAATTTTAATTTTATATATAATTATTAAATAAATTTTTTAATTGACTTTTAGAAATAGAACCTATTTTAGTTTCTTTAATAATTCCATTTTTAAATAAAATTAAAGTTGGTATACTTTTAATAAAATATTTTTTTGATATATAATTATTTTTTTCTACATCAACTTTACCAATTTTTATTTTATTTATATATTCTTTTGATAAATCTTCTAAAATTGGCATTAAAATCTTACAAGGACTACACCAGTTAGCCCAAAAGTCTACTAATATTAAGCATTTTTTTTCTAAAACTTTTTTTTTAAAATTACTATCATTTAATTCAATTATTTTATTTGTTGTCATAAATATTATCTATAAAAAAAAGATGTAAAATATTTTATAAAAAATTTAAAATTATTAAATCCATTTTAAATCTTTTTTAGGTAATTCATTTATAAATCTACTAGGAGTAGTATTAATATTTTCACCAAATTTTTTTCTAATTTTAGAAAAAGTTAAAGTTAACTGTTTTTTAGCTCTTGTTATACCAACATATGTTAATCTTCTTTCTTCATCAATATCATTATTAACTATACTAGTATAATGGGGTAATATTCCTTCTTCCATTCCTATTATAAAAACAAATGGAAACTCTAATCCTTTAGATGCATGTAAAGTCATTAATTTTACAAATTGTTTTTCTTTAAAATCTTTTTTTTCATTTTCATCTTCTACTAACATTTTTTCTATTATTTCTTGAAAAATTAATTTATAATTTTTATTTTTGTTCTTACAAAAATTTTTTACCCATAACAAAAAAATTTTTAAATTTTTTATAGAAAGATTTAATTTTTCTTTATTATAATTTTTTCTTTTTATCCAATTAATATAATTTGTATCTTCCACTATTTTATATAATACTTTACTAGGATTATGTTTTGAAAAAAATAGAATTTTATTAAACCAAAAAATAAAATTTTTTAAATTATTTATACTATTTTTATTTAAAAACTTATCTAATTTTTTATTTAAACATGATTTAAACAAACTAATATTATTTTTTTTAGATAATATTTTTAATTTGGATAAAGTAATTTTTCCTATTTTTCTATTAGGAGTATTAATAACTTGTAAAAAAGAAAAATCATTATTTGGATTTATTATTAATTTTAAATAATTTAACAAATTTTTTATTTCTAACGTATCAAATAAAGAAGTATTAGAAAATATTTTATATGGTATAGACCTTATTAAAAGAATTTTTTCTAAAATTTTTACTTGTTGATTATTTCTATATAAAATAGCAAAATCATTATATTTATAATTATTTAAAATACAAAATTTATTTATTTCATTAACTACTCTGTTACATTCATCAAATTCATTATTAGCGGATATTATATTTATAGAAGAACCATATTCAAGATTAGAAAACAATTTCTTAGAAAATAAATGAGAATTATTAGAAATTAACATATTTGCAGCATTTAAGATTCTTCCCGAAGATCTATAATTATGTTCTAGCTTTATTATTTTTAAATTTGGATAATCATTTTTTAATAAAAAAAAATTATTAGGATTAGCACCTCTCCAAGAATATATTGATTGATCATCATCTCCAACTAAAGTAAAATTTTTAGAATTGTTCAACAATTTTATAAGTTTATATTGAACAATATTAGTATCTTGATATTCATCTACTAATAAATATTTAACTTTTTTTCTAAAAATATTTCTTAAAAGTATATCATTTTTTAATAATAAAACAGGTAAAAAAACTAAATCATCAAAATCTAAAATATTAAAATTTCTTAAATATTTTTCATAAACTTCATAACAATTTGCAAAAATATAATCTAAAGAACTTTTAGCCATTTTTTTAGCTTTTCTGAAATCTATAAGTTCATTTTTACATTTAGAAATAAAAAAAATTAATTTTTTTAATAACTTTAAATCTTTATTTAAAAAAAATTTAGTAATATCTTTTAAAATAATATTTTGTTCATATCTATCAAATATAGAAAAATTTTCTTTTGTATATAAATTTTTATTATCCAATTTCAAAATTTTCATACCTAAAGAATGAAACGTGTAAACATTTTTAAAATAAGTCCTATTTTTTCCTAAAATGTTTTTAATTCTTTCTTTCATTTCATTTGCTGCTTTATTAGTAAAAGTTAATGCAAAAATATTTTCTGCTTTTATTCCCTTACTTTTTATTAAATAAACAATTTTATTTATTATTACTCTAGTTTTTCCAGATCCAGCTCCAGCTATAACTAAACAGGGATCTGAAATAAATTCTACAGCATATTTTTGCACATAATTTAATAACATAAAAATTTAACTTTATAAAAAATAATATATTTTTTAAAATATAAAATATTATTTTGTTAAAAAAAATTATTTAAAAGATATACTTTTCATTTTTTTCATATATTTTCTTAATTTACTTCCTACCATTTCTATATCATGATTTCTTATTGAAGCATTTATTTTAGACAATTTATTATTATCTATAATAATTTTTGAATTTTTTGAATTAAATAATTCATCATATTTTAAAGTATTAATAAATTTTGTTAAAATAGGTATAGCTTTTTCAGAAAAAATATAATTTCCATATTCAGCAGTATCTGAAATAACTAAATTCATTTCATGAAGTTTTTTTCTAGCTAATGTATTTGCTATAAGAGGTATTTCATGTAAAGATTCATAATACGCAGATTCTCTACAAATACCTGAATCTAACATTATCTCATAAGATAATTCTATACCAGCCCTTAAAGCTGATATCATAAAAATACAATTTTCAAAATATTCTTCTTCAAAAATTTTTTTATTAGATTTTTTAGAATTCTCAAAACTATAATTTTTATTAATATTTCTAAAATATAATAATTTTTTATCATTATTTTCCCAATCTTGTATCATATTTTTTGAAAATTTTCCGGAAATTATATTGTCCATATGATATTTAAACAAAGGTTTTAATAAAATTTTTAAATTATTAGAAATTTTATAAGATTTTATTTTAGAAATATTTGACATTCTGTCAAACATTAAAGTGATACCACCATGTTTTAATGATTCAGTTATAACTTCCCATCCATTTTGCACTAAACTACATGCTAAATTTTTATTAAAACCTTCAGAAATTAATTTATCATAATAAACTACAGATACAGATTGTAACATACCACATAATATTGTTTGTTCACCCATTAAATCAGATTTAACTTCTGCTGAAAAAGAAGATTCTAAAACACCAGCTTTATGACTTCCTAATGCATAAGCCCAAGCTTTAGCAAAATCTATACCTAATTTATTAAAATCATTTTTTTTATGAACAGATATTAAAGTAGGAACACCAAACCCTCTTTTATATTCCTCTCTAACTTCAGTTCCTGGACATTTTGGAGCAACCATTATAACAGTAATATCATTTCTTATTTTTTGTCCATATTCTATAATATTAAAACCATGAGAATATCCTAAAACAGAATTATATTTCATTAATCTTTCTATTTTATTTATTACATTATAATGTTGTTTATCAGGAGTTAAGTTTATTACTAAATCTGCTTTTGGAATCAAATCTTTATAAGTGCCTACATAAAAATTATTTTTTGTAGCATTTAACCAAGAAAAATTTTTATTTTTTATTGAAGATTTTCTCAAAGCATATGAAACATTTAATCCTGAATCTCTAAGATTTAATCCTTGATTTAACCCTTGAGATCCACAACCTATTATAACTATTTTTTTATTTATTAAAATACTAGCTTTTTCATTAAATTCTTTTTTTTTAATTAATCTGCAAACACTTAATTCTTTTAATTTTTGCCTAAAATTTAAAGTATTAAAATAATTTTTCATAAAATCTCCATAAAACTTTTGTAAAAAAAATAAAATAATATTTTAATACAAATTTAAAATTATATACTAATAATATATAAATTTTATAATATTTTTGTTATATCTCTATAAGCACCTTTATCAGCACTTGTTGCAAAATGAGAGTATATTTTTAAAGAAGAAGAAATTTTTCTATTTCTTAAAGTTGGAGTATAAGATTTTTTACCTCTAGAATTTTGAAACTCTTTTCTAAAATCTATTTCTTTTTTAGAAATTTTTAAAACAATTTTTCTATCAGGAATATTAATATTTATTATATCATTATTTTTAACTAAAGCTATAATACCTTTACTTGCAGCTTCTGGAGAAATATGACCTATAGACAAACCAGAAGTTCCACCAGAAAATCTACCATCTGTAATAAGTGCGCAATATTTATCCAAACCAACAGATTTTAAATAAGAAGTAGGATATAACATTTCTTGCATACCAGGACCTCCTTTAGGACCTTCATATCTAATTACTATTACATCCCCTTTTAAAATTTTGTTATTTAATATAGCATAAACTGCATCTTCCTGACTTTCATAAACTTTAGCCGGGCCAGAAAAAATTAAATTTTTTAAATTTACTCCTGCTGTTTTTACTACACATCCATTTTTAGCTAAATTTCCATATAAAATTGCTATACCTCCATCACTACTATAAGCATATTTTATAGATCTAATACAACCTTTTTTCCTATTTTTATCTAAACTTTTCCATTTAAAAGATTGTGAAAACGGAATAATAGTTTTTTTTCCTCTTGGACCTGATTTAAACATATCATTTACATATTTATTATCAGATATCATTATATCATATTTTAATATAGTATCTTCTATAGTTAATCCAAGAAAATTTTTAGTAGATAAATCTAATAAATTTCCTCTATATAATTCTCCTAACAATCCTATTACCCCACCGGCTCTATGAAAATCTTCTATATAATAATCTTTTGAATTAGGAGAAAGTTTACAAATATAAGGAATTTTTTTGGACAAATAGTCTATATCAGAAATATTAAATTTTATATTTCCTTCTTTAGATAAAGCTAATAAATGCAATATAGTATTAGTAGATCCACCCATAGATATATCTAAACACATTGCATTATACATAGATTTCTTATTTATTAAATTTCTTGGTAAAACTGCTAAATTTTTATTTTTATAAAAATCTTTAGTAATTCTCACTATATGTTTTCCAGCAGAATAAAATAATTTTTTTCTATTTGAATGAGTAGCTAAAAGTGTACCATTACCTGGAAATGAAATTCCTAATACTTCAGTCAAACAATTCATAGAATTTGCTGTAAACATTCCAGAACAAGATCCACAAGTAGGACATGCATTTTTTTCCATAATCTTGGAAATATTTTTATTTCTAAAATTACTTTTAGATCCATTAACAATAGCATCTACTAAATCTATTCTTTTATTTTTACCATCTATTTTTATTCTTCCTGATTCCATTGGGCCACCAGAAACAAATATTGTTGGTATATTTAGTCTTAAGCATGCTATTAACATTCCTGGAGTAATTTTATCACAATTAGAAATACAAACCATAGAATCTACACAATGTGCATTTATTACATACTCAATAGAATCTGCAATTATCTCTCTAGAAGGTAAAGAATATAACATTCCAGAATGTCCCATAGCTATACCATCATCTATAGCTATAGTGTTAAATTCTTTAGGAACTCCTCCATGCAAACTTATTTTTTTAGAAACTAATTTTCCTAAATCTCTCAAATGAATATGACCTGGAACAAATTCAGTAAAAGAATTTACTACAGCTATAATAGGTTTTTTAAAATCATTACTCTTCATTCCTGTAGCTCTCCAAAGAGCTCTAGATCCAGAAGAATTTTTACCTTGAGTGGTAGTATAAGATCTATATGACATATTTTAAAACTCCATAATATTTTTAATATCAAATATTAAAAATATTAAAAAAATGATCTTTTATATATTTTACAAAATTTAATGAAATGTTATTATCATAAAAAAATTTATTTAAATTATAAAAAACATAGTAAAAAAAATTTTTGCAGGGGAGGAGGGATTTGAACCCCCAACATCCGGTTTTGGAGACCGACACTCTACCTATTTGAGTTACACCCCTATATAAAAAATTAAAAATTTTAAAACTTAATAAAACTATTTTTTTTAAAAACACAAATTTTTATTCTTATTAAAAACTACATAATGTTATAATACTATTAAAAATAAATATAGTCTATATATTTTATAAAATAGATTTTCAAAAAATAATAAATATAATATAAAAAATTATTTATTAAATTAAAAACAAATTAAATGAAAAAAATTAAAATTCCAATATATTTAGATTATGCAGCTACTACTCCAGTAGATAAAAAAGTAGCAAAAATTATGTTAAAATACTTAACAAAAAATAGTAATTTTGGAAATTCTGCATCTAGATCACACAAATTTGGATGGATAGCAGAAGAAGCTGTAGACATAGCAAGAGAAAATATATCAAGTTTAATAAATGCAGATCCAAAAGAAATAATATTTACATCTGGAGCTACAGAATCAATAAATTTAGCTATTAAAGGAATAATGAAATTTTATAAAAATAGAGGAAATCATATAATAACTAGTAAAACAGAACACAAAGCAGTATTAGATACATGTAGATATTTAGAAAATAAAAAATGCACAGTTACTTATATAACACCTAAAAAAAACGGAATTATAAAAACTAAAGATATACTAAAAAATATAAACAAAAATACATTATTAGTTTCAATAATGCATGTTAATAATGAAACAGGAATAATACAAGATATAAAAAAAATAAGTAAAATATGTAAAAAAAAAAAAATATTTTTTCATGTAGATGCCACACAAAGTGTTGGAAAAATAAAAATAGATTTAAAAAAAACTAAAATAGATCTAATGTCTTTTTCATCTCATAAAATATACGGACCTAAAGGAATAGGAGCTCTATTTATTAGGAAAAAACCTAGAATAAGAATATCTCCACAAATTCATGGTGGAGGGCACGAAAGAGGAATGAGATCAGGAACTTTACCAGTGCATCAAATTGTTGGAATGGGTGAAGCATTTAAAATAGCAAAAAAAAAAATAAAATCAGAAAATATTAAATTAAAAAAATTAAGAAATATATTATGGAAAAAAATAAAAAATATAGAAGAAATATATTTGAATAGTGATTTGAAAAAAACCTCCCCACATATATTAAATATAAGTTTTAATTATATAGAAGGAGAATCTATAATAATGGCATTAAAAGATCTAGCTGTATCATCAGGATCCGCATGTACATCTGCTAGCTTAGAACCTTCATATGTACTAAAATCTATGGGTATAAAAACAGAATTAGCACATAGTTCTATAAGATTTTCATTTGGAAGATTTACTAAAAAAGAAGAAATATATTATGCTGCAAATATAATACATAAGTCAGTAAAGAAATTAAGAAAATTGTCTCCATTATGGGAAATGTTTAAACAAGGAATAAATGTAGAAAAAATTAATTGGAAAACATAAAATTATAATAATTAATAAAAAACATTAGGATAAACATAAATAAAATGTCTTATAGTAAAAAAGTTATAGATCATTATGAAAATCCAAGAAATGTAGGATCTTTTTCCACTAAAGAAAAAAATGTTGGTACTAGTTTAGTGGGAGCTCCAGCATGTGGTGATGTTATGAAACTTCAAATTAGAGTAAATAAAAAAGGAATTATAGAAGATGCATGTTTTAAAACATATGGATGTGGATCTGCTATTGCATCAAGTTCTTTAATGACTGAATGGATAAAAGGAAAAACTTTAAATCAAGCAAAAAAAATAAAAAATACAAAAATAGTAAAAGAACTAAGTCTTCCTCCTGTAAAAATACATTGTTCTATATTAGCAGAAGAAGCAATAAAAAATGCAATATCTGATTATAATAAAAAACAAAAAAAAATAAAAAATAAGTAAAATTAATAATATATGTGCTGAATTTTTTTTTCAGCACTATAAAATAAAAATAAGAAAAAATATGAACTACTTTAAAATTTTTAACATAAAAGAAGAATTTAAAATTAATTATAATAAGTTGTCAAAAAATTTTCATAAACTTCAAAGAAAATTTCATCCAGATATGAACATAAATATAGATGATAAAAATATAAAAAATAAATCTTCAGAAATAAATATAGCATACAGAATTTTAAAAAATCCTATAAAAAGAGCAGAATATATTATAAAAATAAATTGTTCTAAAAATATATATGAAGAAAATATATGTAATAAAAAATTCTTATTATATTTTTTTAAAATAAATAAAAAAATAGAAAATTTAGAAAAAAATATTAGAAAAAATAAAAAAAAAATAAACAAAATATTAGAAAAAATAAAAGTAAAAAAAAAAAAATATTATAAAAAAATAGAAAAATATATTAAAAATAAAAAATGGATAAAATCTAAAAATATTTTAATAAAAATAAAATTCTTAAATAAAATTCTAAAAAAAAAATGTTATAATAAAAAAATATAATATTATTAAAAAATAAATTAATATTAAAAATAAGGAGTTAATATGCCACAAATTTTGTTTTTACCTAATAAAATAATTTTACCTTATGGAGCTAAAATACATACAAAAATAGGAGAAACTATACTAAATGCTGCATTAAAAAATAATATACAAATTGAACATGCATGTGAAAAATCTTGCGCATGCACAACATGTCATTGCATAATAAAAAGTGGTTTTTCTTCTCTTTCAAAATGTTCAGAAAAAGAAGAAGATACATTAGATAAAGCTTGGAAAGTAGAAGAAAAAAGTAGATTATCTTGTCAAGCAAAAATTGGCAAAAAAAATATTGTAGTAGAAATACCATATTATTCTTCCAACTATACTAAATAAAAAATATTTTAATTAAACATAAGGATTATTATTTTTTTTAAAAAAAATTTTTAAAGGAATACCTTTCAAATTTAAATATTTAATAAAAGAATTCACTAAATATTTTTTATATGAAAATAATAAACCTTCTGTTCTATTACCATGTATTAATATTCTAAAAGGTTTTTTAGAAATTAAATTTGCATATTTTAATCTTATTTTCTTTTTATTATATAAAGGAGGTTTATGACTATTAACAATCTTCTTTAATATTCTAGTTAAAATAGAAGAAGAATAATTTTTTTTTAATAAAATGTTAATATTATTAACAGCTTTAAATATAGAAAACAAATTTTGTTTTTTTTTAGCAGATATAAAAAAACAATCTACAAAAATAAATTTTTTTAAAAAAATATTTAAAATATTTTTATATTTGATTTTTTTTTTAAAAGATAACAAGTCCCACTTATTTATAACTATAAAAAAACATTTTTCAAAAAAAATAATATTATTTATTAAAAAAAAATCTTGTTTAGATATTTCACAAGTAGAATCTAAAGTTAACATTACAATATCACTATTTTTAATACAATCAATAGATTTTTTTATAGAAATGTTTTCAACTTTAGAACAAACATTTTTAAATCTTCTAACTCCAGCTGTGTCAATAAAAATATATCTATTATTTTTATAATAAAAACAAATTTCAGTACTATCAGTAGTAGTACCAGGATATTCATCTGTTATAACACGACTTTCATTTAAAATAGAATTTATAAAAGTAGATTTTCCAACATTAGGTTTTCCTAATATAGATATTTTTATAAAATCATAATAACAATTTTTTATTACATTCCTATTTTTTAATAAATAGAAATCACCTATATATTTATTATAATTAACAAAAAAATTTTTATTAATAAAAAATGGAACTATATGATCATGTAATAAACTTCTAATTCCAAAATTTTTTTGACAAGAAGTAAAAAAAATATCTTTAAAACCCAAGGAATAAAAATCTAAATTATAATTAGAAAAATTAAAATTTTCAGATTTATTTACTATTAAGAAAATCTTTTTATTATATCTTCTTAAAATTTTAGAAATTTTTATATCTAAAAAAGTAATTCCATCATAAGCATCTACCACGAATAAAATTAGATTAGAATTATTTATATAAGAAAAAATATTTTTCTCTATTTTCTTAAGTAAATTAGAATTATTAACTTCTTTTATACCAGCTGTATCAGAAATAAAAAAACATTTATTATCAGATGTACAAAAACAAGCAATATTAGAATCTACAGTAAAATTACTACAATTCGTAGAAATAGAAGAATTTTCATTTATTAACATATTAAATAAAGAAGATTTACCAACATTAGTTCTTCCAACTAATGAAACATAATTTTTTAACATATAAATCTCAAAAAAAAATAAAATAAAATACATTAAATCATAAAAATTAATAAAATAAAATTTCTTTTTATTATATATATAAAATATATTAAAAAAAAACATATTAATCAATTAACTAATATATAATATATTAATTAAATATTGTCTTTTATTATTATATTAATCAATTAACTAATATATAATATATTAATTAAATATTGTCTTTTATTATTATATTAATCAATTAACTAATATATAATATATTAATTAAATATTGTCTTTTATTATTATATTAATCAATTAACTAATATATAATATATTAATTAAATATTGTCTTTTATTATTATATTAATCAATTAACTAATATATAATATATTAATTAAATATTGTCTTTTATTATTATATTAATCAATTAACTAATATATAATATATTAATTAAATATTGTCTTTTATTATTATATTAATCAATTAACTAATATATAATATATTAATTAAATATTGTCTTTTATTATTATATTAATCAATTAACTAATATTTTTTATGTAGAAAATATATTTTACTATAACTTTATCTGTAGAAATTTTTTTGTACTTTTAGTTAAATATTTTTTAACTTAAATATTTATATTTAACTAATATATTATTTAATTTTTTATTTTTTTATATATTTTGTTTTTATTTGTTTGGGATATTTTTTAT
>NZ_CP135001.1 GCF_039376655.1 Buchnera aphidicola (Pseudoregma panicola)
TGTATATTAGAAAAAAATATATTTTTAATAAAAATCCTAAATTTATACCTCCAAAAAAAGATAAAAAAAGACCAGCTTTTATAAATTATGCTATGAAAATGGCTTCTTTAACAGATGTTGCAAGATCTGAATTAAATTATATAATACAACCTAAAAATCCTAGTACTGGTATTTTATTAAAAAGAAAAAGAAGATTAAATGAACATAGAGCATGTGCTATGAGAGCTATGGTTACAGCTATGATATATCATTTTAATATTACATCAGATCTAGTGCAAGCTTCAGTAGAGCAATTAGCTGATGAATGTAATTTATCTACTATTTCAAAAGCAGGAAATAAGTCTATTACTAGAGCTTCTAGATTAATTACAGATTTTATGGAACCTATGGGTTTTGTAGTATGTCAAAAAATATGGGATAAAGTTATAGGAAACTATACTCCTAAAATGATAACTCTAACTACTTTATTTTTTGAACTAATAGGTATATCTTCAAAAAAATTACATAATGCAAAAAAACAGCAATTAGGATGGATAAATAAAGGATTAATGAAAAAAGGATTAAAAAAAATAACTTTTTCAGAAGCAAGAAGAATAGGAAAAGATAAAAGAATAAGAGGCATACTAAAACATAGACATATGAAACATATTTTTTATAGGAAACATATAAAAGCAAAAAAATTTTTTTATATGGATGAAAAAATTGCTAAGCAAAAGATTTTAAGAGCATTAGTAGCAAGATATTCTGTATTAGAATTGACTACATTAGGACCTAAAGGTTTAAAAAAACAAATAAATATTGAATATTATTATTTAAGAAAGTTAGCAACTTCTCCTATACCAAAATTTTGTTAAATATTTTTTTTTAAATTTTATTTTATTAAAAAATACAAAAGTTTTTTAAATACAAATATATAAAAAAACATATTTTTTATTAAATTATATTTTTTTAAAAAAAATAAATGCATGTGCAATAAATTTTATATGCAAGCAAAGAGATAGATGCAAAATAACATTAATTAAAAATCTTTTAAAAAAGAAATTATACATAGAGAAATATAAACATTAAAAAATATATATTAAAATATTAATAAAAAAAATTGTAAATTTTTGTAAAATCAATTATTTTTTAGTAACATATAAAAATAAAAAATTTTTATTAATTTTTTTTTATGATATATAATATAAAATTTATTTATAATTTATAAAATATTTTTAATAAACTTTAAAATAATAATAAAAATGTTAAAAAAATATAAGATAGCATGTCTTCCTGGAGATGGAATAGGTCCTGAAGTAATGAAACAAGCATATAAAATAATAAATGTATTAAATAACAAATATTGTTTAAACATATGTTATAAAGAATTTTTAGTTGGTTATTCTGCTTTTAAGAAATATAATACTGTAATGCCAAAAAAAACTATAGAAGGATGTAAAAAATCTGATGCAATTTTATTTGGTTCTATAGGAGATAGCAGATATAAATTTTTAAATAAAAATTCTTTAGAAAAAGATTCATTATTATATATAAGAAAAAAATTTAATTTATTTTGTAATATAAGACATGCAAAATTGTATTCATATATACAAAATTCTTCTCCTTTGAAAAAAAAAGTGATTAAAAATGGTATAGATATAATCTGTATAAGAGAATTAATAGGAGGAATATATTTCGGAAATTCTAAATTTAAATATGATAATAATATGAATATAAAATCTGCTTATGATACAGAAAAATATAATAAAAAAGAAATATATAGAATAGCAAAAATTGCATTTGAAATATCTAAAAAAAGAAAAAAAGTACTTACTTCAATTGATAAATCTAATGTATTAAAAAGTTCAATTTTATGGAGAAATACTGTAAATGAAATTTCGCATAAATATCCAGAAGTAAAATTAAATCATTTATATATAGATAATGCAGTTATGCAAATAATAAAAAATCCTAGTTCTTTTGATGTAATATTATGCTCAAATATTTTTGGTGATATAATCTCTGATGAATGTGCTGCTATAATAGGATCAATAGGAATGTTACCATCAGCAAGTATAAATGAAAATGGTTTTGGAATGTATGAACCATCAGGAGGATCAGCTCCAGATATTAAAAATTTAAATATTGCAAATCCTATAGCACAAATTTTATCTCTTTCTATGTTATTAAAATATTCTTTAAAAGAAATAGAAATATCAAAAAATATTGATAAATCTGTAAAAAAAGCATTAAAATTAGGATATAGAACTAAAGATATAAGTAATGAAAAAAAATATATTTCTACTGAAGAAATGGGTGATATAATATCTAAAATTCTTATTAACTTAAAATAGAAAAAAAATGAAAAATAAAAACAAAACTTTATATGAAAAATTATATAATTCTCATATAATATATGAAAAAAAAAATGAAATTCCATTAATTTATGTAGATTTACATTTATTACATGAAGTAACATCACCTCAAGCATTTTCATCTATGAAAAAAAAATCTAGAATTGTAAGAATGCCTAAAAAAACTTTTGCTACTATGGATCATAATGTTTCAACTAAAAAAAAAAAAATAAAACAATTTGAAAAGATGTCATATATTCAAATAAAAGAATTAATAAAAAATTGTAAATTACATAATATAAAATTATTCGATTTAAATCATCCTAAACAAGGTATAGTTCATGTAATAGGACCTGAGAATGGGTTAACATTACCTGGAACTACAATTGTATGTGGAGACTCTCATACATCTACTCATGGAGCATTTGGAGCATTATCATTTGGTATAGGAACATCTGAAGTAGAACATGTTTTAACTACTCAAACTATACCCCAAATAAGATATAAAAATATGAAAATAAAAATTTCTGGTAAACTTCCAAAATATGTTTATGCGAAAGATATTATTTTACATATAATAAAAAAATTAAGTACATCTGGTGGTAATGGACATGTTATAGAATTTTATGGAGATACTATATCTAATTTAAGCATGGAAAGTAGAATGACAATATGTAATATGTCAGTAGAATTAGGAGCAAAATCTGGAATAATTTCTCCAGATAAAATAACTTATAAATATTTAAAAAATAAAAAATATTCACCAAAAGGAAAAAAATGGTTAAAAGCAAAAAATTATTGGAAAACTTTAAAATCTGACAAAGGAGCTTTTTTTAATAAAAAATTTCATTTTAATATAAAAAATTTGCAACCTCAAATAACTTGGGGAACAAATCCTAGTCAAACAATTGACATAAATAAAAAAATACCTTCATTAAATAAATATAAAAATAATTATGAAAAGAAAAACGTAGAAAATACATTAAAATATATGAATTTAAAACCAAATACATATTTAAAAAATGTACCAATAGATAAAGTATTTATAGGTTCTTGTACAAATTCTAGAATTGAAGATTTAAGAGAGTCTGCAAAAATACTAATAAATAAGAAAATAAATAAAAATGTTAAAGCTATAGTAGTTCCAGGATCTAAATATGTAAAATTACAAGCAGAAAAAGAAGGTATAGACAAAATTTTTATTAAGTCAGGTTTTGAATGGAGACTTCCTGGTTGTTCTATGTGTTTAGCAATGAATGAAGATAAACTAAAAAAAGGTGAAAGATGTATATCTACTAGTAATAGAAATTTTGAAGGAAGACAAGGAGAAGGTGGTATAACACATTTAGCTAGTCCAGCAATGGCATCAGCTGCAGCTATATATGGTAAAATAGTAGACATAAGAGAAATTTAAATAAAAAATATTGTGAGGTTATAAAATTTATAAAATGAAAAAATTTACAATACATTTTGGAAAAATTTTACCATTAAATATTTCAAATATAGATACTGATGTAATAATACCAAAACAATTTTTAAAAAAGATTACTAAAAATGGATTTGGAAAATATTTATTTTTCAATTGGAGATATTTAAATAATAATATTAAAGATATAAATAATAAATTTATATTAAATAAAAAAATATATAAAAATTCTAGTATATTAATTTCAAGAGAAAATTTTGGTTGTGGTTCTTCTAGGGAACATGCAGTTTGGGCATTAAAGGATTTTGGATTTAAAGTTATTATATCTTCTAGCTTTTCAGACATATTTTATAATAATTGTTTTAATAATGGAATTTTGTTAATTATTTTATCAAAAGATGAAATTAATTATATATTTTCTATAATAAAAGAAGATACAATATGTTTATCAAAAATAAATTTAATAAAAAAATATATATCTATAAAAAATAAAAAATATTTTTTTAAAATAAATTCTTTTTATCATTTTTGTATGATTAATGGGTTAAATAGAATAGATTATACTATGAAATATAAACATAAAATAGAAGAATATGAAAGAAAAAATATATTTTATTAAAATTTAATATTATAGTATTAATAAAATTAATTAAATATATATTATTTTATTTTTTAAGGCTAATAAATATATGAAAGAAAATATTGTAATTTTCGATACTACTTTGAGAGATGGAGAACAATCTTTACCTTTTAGTTTAAATTCTTCTAAAAAATTAAAAATTGCAATTTTATTAGAAAAATTAGGAGTAGATATAATAGAAGCTGGATTTCCAGTATCTTCTCCTGAAGATTTTAAATCAATAGAATTAATTTCAAAAAATATAAAAAAAAGTAAAATATGTAGTCTTTCCAGATGTATAAAAAATGATATTGATATTTCAGCTAAGGCTATGAGATTTTATAAACATAATTCTTTTAGAATTCATTTATTTATTGGAACTTCTGAGTTACATATAAAACATAAGTTAAAAAAAAATTTTAAAGATATATTAGAAATGTCTGTTCAATCAGTTATTAGAGCTAAAAAATATACTGATGATATAGAATTTTCTTGTGAAGATGCAGGAAGAACAGAAATAGATAATTTATGTTTTATAATAGAAAATGTAATAAAAAATGGTGTTACTACTATTAATATTCCTGATACTGTTGGTTATACAATTCCATTAGAATTTTCAGAAATAATAAAAAAAATATTAAATAAAGTTCCAAATATAGATAAAGCAAAATTATCAATTCATTGTCATAATGATTTAGGAATGGCTGCAGGAAATTCAATAACTGCAATACAAAATGGTGCTAGACAAATAGAAGGAACAATAAGTGGTATAGGAGAAAGATCTGGAAATACTGCTCTAGAAGAAGTTATAATGGCTATAAATACAAGAAATGATATATTAAATTTTAAAACTAATATAAATATTAAAAAAATTTATAATACTAGCAAAAAAATAATTGAAATATGTGATTTTAATATATCACCTAATAAACCTATAATAGGAACAAATTCTTTTTCTCATTCTTCTGGAATTCATCAAGATGGTGTTTTAAAAAATAGGAAAAATTATGAAATAATTTCTCCTGATTCTATAGGATCTAAAAAACAAAATTTCAATTTAACTTCTAGATCAGGAAGATCTGCAATAAAATTTTATATGAAAAACATGGGGTATTCAGAAAAAGAATATAATTTAAATAAATTGTATAAAGATTTTATAAAATTAGCAGATAAACAAGGAAGAATATTTAACTACGATCTTTTATCTTTAGCATTTACAAAAAATTTTTATAAAGAAAGTGAATATTTTAAATTAATTAATTTAGAAATTTTTTATAAATATAATAAAGAAAATAAAATATTAATTAATTTAAAAATAGGAAAAAAAAATAAAAAAAAAATTATTTTTAATGACTGTAATGTTATATATTTAATTTTTAATTTATTGAAAAAAATTTCTAAAATAAATATTAAATTGAAAAATTTTATATCTAAATCTAGTATTTATAAAAAAAAAATTATTAGTAAAGTAAATGTTACTGTTATATATAAAAATATAAAGTTTTATGGAAATGACATTTCTTCAAATTTTATAAAATCTTATACATTATCTTTAATCAAGATATTAAACAGTATAAGAAAATATAAAAATATTAAAAAAAAATATTAGTATTTATTAATATAAAAATTTTTATAATATTTTTTTATAAAATTTTAAAATAAAAAATGTACACAAATATAAAAATTTTATATTAATTTTAACATAATAAAATATTTATAAAATTTTTATTTTATAAAAAATAATAAAATTAGTTACAACAATTTATTTATAAAATATATTTTTATATTTAATTTAAATATATTATTAAAATAAAATATTTATTGTGTACATTATTTTATATTTTAACTATTATACTTTTTTTTACTCATTTTATCTATATAAGACATTCCAAAAGCAGATATTATAAAAGTAATATGTATTATTACATACCACATTATTTTATTATCTAAAATTTTTTCTGCATTCATAAATATTCTTAAAAGATGAACTGAAGATATAGCTACTATAGAAGAAGCTACTTTATTTTTTATTGAATTTACATCCATTGTACCCATCCAACTTAACCTGTTTTTATTTTCTTTTACTTCTTCCATTTTCATAATAAAATTTTCATATCCAGAAAACATTACCATTACTAATAATCCTCCTACCAATGCTATATCTATTAAAGATAACACTATTAAAACTAGTCCAGATTCTGACATTTTAAAAATTTCTGGAATTACAAAAATAACTTGCTGAAAAAATTTTAAAGTTAACAAAATAAATCCAAAAGATAAACCAATATATACAGGGAACATTAACCATCTTGATGCATATATTATATTAGCAATTATTTTTTCCATTTTTATAAATTTACCTTAACATTTTTATATATTTTATGTAAAATTTATAATACATTTTTTTTAAATATTAAAAAATATTTTATTTTATTAATAATAATATATTTAAAAAAATATTTTAATTAATATTTTATATTTTATAATAAAATATAAAATTATTTAGATAGAAAATACATTAATTTTTTTTTATATTTTAAAATTTAAAAATTATTTTAATATTATTATTTAATTAATATAAAATATTTAATAATAAATATTTTTAAATTTTTTTTTAAAATTAAAAAAATTATTTAAACTATTGTTACTTTTTTGTTGAGAAAAAATTA
>NZ_CP135002.1 GCF_039376655.1 Buchnera aphidicola (Pseudoregma panicola)
ATTGAGAAAATTATAATGTCAAATATTTTTATATTAGATAACATAGATTCCTTTACTAATAACATATCTGAACAGTTAAAAGTTTTAGGTAATAAAGTAATTATTTGTAGAAATGATGAATCTGAAATTCATATATGCAATGTAATAAAAAATTTTAAAGATAGTATAATACTATTTTCTCCAGGACCTGGTACTCCTTTAAAATCTGGATGCATGATNAATATAATAAAAAAATTTAATAGAACTAATCCTATGTTAGGAATATGTTTAGGTCATCAAGCAATAATAGAGTTTTTTGGAGGTAGTATAAAATTGTTAAAAAAATCAGTACATGGAAAATATTCTAATATAGTTCATGATAATAAATTTATGTTTAATAAAATTGCTAATCCTTTAAAAGTATCTAGATATCACTCATGGACATGTAATGAGGTTCCAAGAAACTTTATAGTAAATTCATACTATAAAGAAAAAATAATGTCTCTAAGAAGCAGAAAACATAAAATATGTAGCTTTCAGTTTCATCCTGAATCTATTCTAACTCCTTTTGGAAATAAATTAATAGAAAATACTATAAATTGGCTTTCTAAATAATTTTTTTATTTTTTAATTAAAAATATTTTTTTTAAAAATTTTTATTAAAATTTTAAAATTCTAATATATGCATGTGAGTTTATATTTTTATTATATTTTTTTTAAAAAAATTTTTATTGCACATGCATTTAATAAACATTGAGAAAATTATAATGTCAAATATTTTTATATTAGATAACATAGATTCCTTTACTAATAACATATCTGAACAGTTAAAAGTTTTAGGTAATAAAGTAATTATTTGTAGAAATGATGAATCTGAAATTCATATATGCAATGTAATAAAAAATTTTAAAGATAGTATAATACTATTTTCTCCAGGACCTGGTACTCCTTTAAAATCTGGATGCATGATGAATATAATAAAAAAATTTAATAGAACTAATCCTATGTTAGGAATATGTTTAGGTCATCAAGCAATAATAGAGTTTTTTGGAGGTAGTATAAAATTGTTAAAAAAATCAGTACATGGAAAATATTCTAATATAGTTCATGATAATAAATTTATGTTTAATAAAATTGCTAATCCTTTAAAAGTATCTAGATATCACTCATGGACATGTAATGAGGTTCCAAGAAACTTTATAGTAAATTCATACTATAAAGAAAAAATAATGTCTCTAAGAAGCAGAAAACATAAAATATGTAGCTTTCAGTTTCATCCTGAATCTATTCTAACTCCTTTTGGAAATAAATTAATAGAAAATACTATAAATTGGCTTTCTAAATAATTTTTTTATTTTTTAATTAAAAATATTTTTTTTAAAAATTTTTATTAAAATTTTAAAATTCTAATATATGCATGTGAGTTTATATTTTTATTATATTTTTTTTAAAAAAATTTTTATTGCACATGCATTTAATAAACATTGAGAAAATTATAATGTCAAATATTTTTATATTAGATAACATAGATTCCTTTACTAATAACATATCTGAACAGTTAAAAGTTTTAGGTAATAAAGTAATTATTTGTAGAAATGATGAATCTGAAATTCATATATGCAATGTAATAAAAAATTTTAAAGATAGTATAATACTATTTTCTCCAGGACCTGGTACTCCTTTAAAATCTGGATGCATGATNAATATAATAAAAAAATTTAATAGAACTAATCCTATGTTAGGAATATGTTTAGGTCATCAAGCAATAATAGAGTTTTTTGGAGGTAGTATAAAATTGTTAAAAAAATCAGTACATGGAAAATATTCTAATATAGTTCATGATAATAAATTTATGTTTAATAAAATTGCTAATCCTTTAAAAGTATCTAGATATCACTCATGGACATGTAATGAGGTTCCAAGAAACTTTATAGTAAATTCATACTATAAAGAAAAAATAATGTCTCTAAGAAGCAGAAAACATAAAATATGTAGCTTTCAGTTTCATCCTGAATCTATTCTAACTCCTTTTGGAAATAAATTAATAGAAAATACTATAAATTGGCTTTCTAAATAATTTTTTTATTTTTTAATTAAAAATATTTTTTTTAAAAATTTTTATTAAAATTTTAAAATTCTAATATATGCATGTGAGTTTATATTTTTATTATATTTTTTTTAAAAAAATTTTTATTGCACATGCATTTAATAAAC